>JACDEY010000028.1 GCA_013816105.1 Actinomycetota bacterium | reverse complement strand
GCCTGCGCTCGATCGCCCCGGCGAGCTCCACCAGGCGCTCCTCGCGACGGGCCGCCACGACGACCTTCGCCCCGCGACGCGCCAGCGCATCCGCCGTGGCCCAGCCGATGCCGGAGGAGGCCCCGGTGACGACGGCGACCGCGCCCCGGAGATCGAGGCCGCTCACGAACCGGCCCCGAGGTTCGAGACCGTCTGCCCACCGTCGACGACGAGGACCGCGCCGGTTATGAACGAGGCCGCCGGAGAGCAGAGGAAGAGCGCCGCGGCCGCGACCTCCTCAGCGGATCCCCACCGGCCGAGGGGGATGGACCGCACGACGCTGCTGTGAAACTCATCCATCGCCCTGGCGCCTTCGTTCATCTCGGTCTCGATCCATCCCGGCGCGAGCGCGTTCACGCGGACTCCGGCCGACGCCCATTCGCCGGCGACGGTCTTCGTGAAGCCGATGAGCGCGGCCTTCGCCGAAGCGTAATAGGCGAGGCCGGGGCTCGCGACGAAAGCGGCGACGGAGGAGATGTTCAGCACGCATCCACTCCGTTTCGCGAGCAGGATGGGCCCGACCGCTCGCGTGCAGTGGACGGCGCCCATGAAGTTCACCCGGAAGTACTTCTCGAACCCGTCAAGGCGGATCTCCTCGACAGGGGCGAGGAATGGAGCCGCCCCGGCGTTGTTGACCAGGATGTCGACGGTCCCGAAGGCCTCCACTGTGCGTTCGACGAGGCGGCTCACCTGGTCCGGGTCGCTGACATCGGTCGAGACGCCGAGCGCGGCCGCGCCGGAGCGAGTGAGCTCCTCCGCTGCACGGTCGAGCGCATCCGGCTTCCGCGCGGCGAGCACGACCGTCCCGCCCGCCGCGGCGAACGCGAGGGCGATCGCCCTGCCGATCCCCTTGCTGGCGCCTGTGATGATCGCGATCTTGCCGCTCAATGAGAATTCGGCCATGCCCCGACCCCCTAGAATCGCCTGGGCCATGAACAGGAAAGCACAGGATCCATCCATCCACGAATCCGATCGTTCCGATCGGTGGGCCCGGGGGACGTTCGAGCGGGAGGAGTTGGCGACCGCCCTCCTCGCGGCGCGGGTCGCCGGAGAGGACTGCTCCCATGACCGGGGGAACGTCCTTTGGAAGATCAAGCGGCTCGTCGCCGGAGATCCCGATGTTCAGTTCGGGCTGACCGGGCTCGCCGGATCGTTGTCCCGCGAGGAGGTCCTTCGCCTGGTCGCGGCCGAGGCTGGATTCGATCCCGATCCCGGCGTCACCGAGGGGCCCGTTCGGATCGAGCCGGGCCCTATGCTCCGCGCGCTCGAGGCGGCAGGAGACCGGCTCGCCCGCGCAGCCGGTCGGGGCGAGAACGTCCTGCTGGCGACCGGGCATCCAGCCGGCCTCGTGCTGCTCTACATGGCCGTCGGGGAGCTGCTCACGAAGGCGGGCGCGAAGCTCCTGCGGCCCATGCAGAGCGTGGTCTGGGAAGACGGCGCTCATTCGTGGAGGGTCCGCTACCTGCACGGAGTGGCCGTCCTCTCCTACGGGGGCTCCTCCATGCATTCGCACTCACCGGACGCCATGCAGCGGATGCTCGAAGAGGTGCGTCCCGACCTCGTCTTCGCGGATCACGGATTTGCGGGGGCCGCCATCGAGGTGGGCGTGGAGACCATCTCCATCGTCGACGTCAACGATCCCGCCCCGCTGGTGGCGAAGCACCAGGGACGCACAGACGTCGTGATCGTCATGGACGACAACGTGGAGCCAGAGGACTACTGGCCCTGCTTCCAGGCGATCGCGGCGCGATTCCCTCCGGACCGGACACGCTGAGGTGGGACGAGTGACCGGCGCGATCTTCCCCTGGACCCTCAAAGGAGCGACATGGACCGATATGAGGCCGTCGTGGAGCGGGTCGTCGCGAACAGCAAGCTCGTCGTGCTGGTCGGCGGCCTGGACGCGGGCAAGAGCAAGCTCAGCCGCGCCATCGCCGCCGCGGGGATCTCCGCGGGGCGGACCATCGCGTACGTTGACGCGGATCTCGCCCAGAAGTCCGTCGGGCCCCCCACGTGCGTGGGGCTTCGGATCCCGCGCTCCGAGGAGGATCTCGAACCGGACCGGCTGAGGGTTCCGGAGGCCATCTACTTCGTCGGCGCCATCTCGCCCCAGGGGCAATTGCTTCCGCTCGTGGTGGGAACAGCCAGGATGCTGGCCCACGCCCGGGAGGCGGGAGCCGACCTCGTGATCGTGGACACCAACGGCCTCGTGTCCGGCGTCTACGGGCAGCTTCTCAAGTACCACAAGATCGAGATGCTTCAGGCGGACACGGTGGTCGGGTTGCAGCGCGGCGAGGAACTCGATCCGCTGTTCGGCATCGTCTCGCGGTTCTTCCCCTCCGAGGTCGTCGCCCTGCCGGTGGACCCCAACGTGCCCGTCGCCTCCGTGGACGAGCGCGCCGGGCGGCGGGAGGATGCCTTGCGCCAGTACTTCACGGAGCCGGTGCAGCGCTGGAGGGTGAAGCCGACGGTCTTCATGCCGGCACTGCCGTCCATGTTCGAGGCCTCCGCTCTGGATCGGATCGTCGTAGGCCTTTCGGACGGTCAGGGGGGCTACACGGGCCTTGGCTACCTCGAGTACGCCCCGGACGAGGATGTGCTCAGGCTCATCTCCCCAGCGGGGGAGGCGCCGAAGGCCCTCAAGCTCGGGTCAGTGCGGTTGGACGAGAGCTTTCGCGTCCGCCGCGTCGATCTGCGCAACCTCTTCGGCACGGACTGAGGAACGCTGCGGAGATCACGGGCCCGGGCGCCACTCGGATGGTGGCCCGATCCGGTCCTCTACACTGTTGGCTCGCAGTTGGCTCAATGGGAAAGGAAGAAGCTTGCCCTCTCTGGTCAAGAAGCGCCGCAAGAAGATGCGGAAGAAGAAGCACAAGAAGCTCCTCAAGAAGACTCGCTGGCAACGCCGCCAGAAGTAGCGCTCGCGAAGACCGGAGTCGCCGATGCCTCGGCCGATCGTCTTCCTCTCGGATTTCGGCCTCGAGGACGAGTTCGTCGGAGTGTGTCACGGCGTCTTGAACCGGATCGCGCCGGACAGCAAGGTCATCGATCTCACTCACGGGGTACCGCCACAGGATGTCCTTCGCGGTGCTCTCATGCTCGCCGAGTCCATCCCCTACATGCCCGAGGACGCCGTCTACCTCGCCATCGTCGACCCCGGTGTCGGCATGGCGCGCGCGGACCTCGCCGTGCGCACGAGGTCTGGGAACCACCTGGTCGGTCCCGACAACGGGGTGCTCTCGCTGTCGTGGGAGCGCCTCGGGGGAGCGGAGCGGACCGTCGACATCCGCTCGCCCGGGGTGACCCTACCCTTCGTTTCCTCGACCTTCCACGGGCGAGACGTGTTCGCTCCGGCGGCCGCACACCTCGCGACGGGGGTGCCCATCGAGGCTATGGGGCCACGCCTGGACCCGAGAGCCCTAGTGACCGTTCGGGTGGCCGAGCCCCACGTCCGTCCGGGCCGGATCCGGGGTCAGGTGCTCGGCCGCGATCGTTTCGGCAACGTCCAGCTGAACGTCCGTCATCGCCACCTCGAGGCGGCGGCGCTCCACCGGATGCGTGAGCTGGAGGCTCGGACCTCCAGCAGGTCGCTCCGGCTCCCGCGAGCGACCGCCTTCGGCGATGTCGAAGAGGGCCAGTGCGCTGCGATCTTCGACTCCCGGGGCTGGTTCGCGCTGATCTGCAACGATGGGAGCGCCGCCGAGACCCTAGGCCTTGCCGTGGGGGACGGCGTGGTCCTCCTCGAGCCCGACGCGGGCGGGTAGGCAGGAGTCGACCGTCGGCGGACGAGGCAGATCAGGTCGGCGGGGTGATGAGCGACGGACGCGCCGGATCCTCGAACCTCGCCGGGTCGTTCGGCTGGCAAAGCTGGAAGAGAGCGCCGGCAACGATCAGCGTGAACAGCAGGACGAGCAGGATGAGCGTGAAACGGCGCACCCGAGGGGTTCCTAGCCTCTCATCGCCGGTCGGGCAGGCCGGGCCCGAACTCTCGCGCGTTGACGAGGCCGCAGCGCCGCTTCGCAGAACTCGCGCTCCCTGACGAGGACGTCGTGGAGGGCGGCCTCGTCACGGAGCCAGGGGCGTAGGTCGAGCTCGATGGAGACCGCTCCCTCGAAGGCGTTCTCCCGTAGGTCGCCCAGGAACTCCGGAAGCGGCAGCACCCCCTCCCCCCCGCTGACCGGTAGGTGGGAGTCCCAGCCCTTCCCGGCGTTGTTGGACAGGTGCACGTGCCTCAGCCGATCCCGGTAGGTCCGGTAGAACTCACGGATGTCGTGGTTCGAAACCGCGGCGTGGCTCGTGTCCAGGACGAGGAACGGCGAGCGCTCGAGCTCGTCGAAGTCCTGCCCCGAATGGAATCGCACCCCCCGCTCGGTCCCGAGACGGATCGGGAACATGTTCTCCACCGCCACGGTGACACCGGTCTGGGAGCAGAATGCCTCGAGGTCGTTCTGGATCCAGCGGCGGAAGCGCACCTGCCAGCGGTAGGGGGGATGCACGACCACTATCGGCGCATCCACCTCCTCCGCCAGGTGCGCCGCCCGATACGTCTTCCCGAGAGGGTCCGTTCCCCAGACGCGGCGGGTCACCAGGAGGAACGGCGCGTGGATCGCCTCCACGCGCAGACCGAACCGGCGCGCGAGAGGCCCGAGAAGATGCCCCTCCTGCGTGGTGGGGTCCGAGGTGACCATCACCTCGACGGCTTCGAACCCCGCGTCGGCGATTATCCGGAACGCCTCACGGAGCGGCCGCCGGAAGAACGGGGCGGTCGAGAGGATGATTCGCGGAGTGATACGCGCCTCACGTCGCTTTCTCGTCGAGATGCCTCGATACTACGCGGGGACGGACCGGCGACCCCCGGCCGGTATCCTCTCGGCATCGGTCATCGGAGGTTGAAGGGGAGCGAATGAACCTGGCCGACGTGTTACGGACCTCTGCCGACTCCTTCGGTGCGAAGCCCGCCCTGATCTTCGGCGGGCGATCCATCAGCTACGACGAACTCGACGAGCGCGTCGACAACACCGCCGCCGCGCTCGCCGCGCTGGGGGTCGGGCGAGGGGACAGGGTCGCACTCGTCGCCGGGAACATCCCCGAGTTCGTGTACGCGCTGTACGGAGCGCTTCGCGCCGGCGCCGCGGTCTGTCCGCTGAACGTCATGCTGACGGCCGAGGAGATGTCCTACATGCTCGCCGACTCGGGCGCGAAGGTCGCCGTCGTCGAGCTCCCTTTCGTCCCGGATCTGCTCGAGGTGCGCGAAGGCCTGACGGAGCTGCAGACCATCCTGGTGATCGGTGGCCCGCCCGCGCCCGCCGGGACGGTCTCGCTCGAGGAGGCCCTGCGCGGGGCCGAGGACGCTCCCGAGGTCCCGATCGGCCCCGACGACCTTGCACTCGTCGCATACACGTCCGGCACGACGGCCGACCCTCGGGGGGCGATGCTCACCCACGGCAACCTGGTCGCCAACATGGACCAGATGTCCTCCGTTCCCCTCCTCGCCGCGGGGCCGGACGACGTGGCCCTTCTGGCACTCCCGCTGTTCCACGCTTACGCGCTGAACGCCGTGCTCGGCCTGACCATGAAAGCGGGGGGGACGGCCGTTCTCGTCGAGCGATTCGATCCGCTCGAGAGCCTCGATATCGTCCGCCGTCACGCGACCACCTTGCTGTTCGGCGTTCCGACCATGTTCGCGGCCTGGCTGAGAGCGGTGGAGGCCCCCGACGGCAGGACCGGGTTCTCCTCGGTTCGCCTCGGCGTCTCCGGAGCGGCCCCGCTCCCCGTCGAGGTGCTCGATGCCTTCCGAGACCGCTTCGGCGTGGTGATCTGGGAAGGCTACGGCCTCACCGAGGCAAGTCCGGCGGTCACGACCAACGCCATGGGTGCCCGGCCCAAGGCGGGCTCGATCGGGCTCCCGTTGCCGGGGATGGAGGTTCGACTGGTCGGCGAGGACGGCGAGGACGTGGAGGAGGGCGACCCGGGAGAGCTCTGGGTCAAGGGCCCCAACGTGTTCGCGGGCTACTGGGGGCGACCGGATGCCAGCGCCGAAGTGCTGGCCGACGGCTGGCTCCGAACCGGGGACGTCGCGATCCGGGACGACGAGGGCTACCTCTTCCTCGTGGATCGGAAGAAGGACCTCGTGATCGTGTCGGGGTTCAACGTCTTCCCCAGGGAGGTCGAGGAGGCCATCGCCGAGCATCCCGGGGTCGCCGAGGCCGCCGTGGTGGCGATACCCGATCAGTCGACTGGTGAGGCGGTCCAGGCCTGGGTGGTGCCGGGGGAGGGAGCCGCCCTGGGCCCGGAGGAGATCCTCGAGTTCCTGCGTCCCCGCCTGGCGCGATTCAAGCTTCCCAAGGACGTTCGCGTCGTCGAGGAGCTGCCCCACCACGCAACCGGCAAGGTCCTTCGGCGGATGCTGCGCGACCAGGCCCCGGACTGACAGGGGTGGAGTCGGCCAGCCCGGGCATGTCCCTCTTCCCCCTGGCGGCTGCGTTGACCGCCGGCGCGTTCGGGGCCGTCCTGGGAGCGCGCTTCGCGGCCGGCCGCCGCCCTCACGAGGGCCTCTGGGCGATCGCCATGCTCATGTACTCCGCCGCCTCCTTCGCCATGTTCCTCGGCGTGGCGCGTGGCTGGACCGTTCCCGCCTTCCGCACGTACTGGCTGCTCGGGGCCATCTTGAACGTGCCCTTCCTTGCGCTGGGTGAGCTGTTCCTCCTGACGCGCAACCGGCGGCTGGCCGCCGCGGCGCTGATCCTGGCGCTGGTGGCGACCGGGTACGCTGGCTGGATCGTGTGGGATGCGCCGCTCGTCGCCGCTTCCCTCCGCTCCCACTCCCTCCCGCTCGGGAGGGAGGTCTTCGGTGACGGCACCCTGCCGTACCGGCTCTCCCAGCTTTACGCGTTTCCCGCGTATTTCTTCCTCCTGGGCGGCTCCGTGCTGTCGGCCTGGCGGATGCGGGCGCGTCCCGATCTCCGCGAGCGTGCCGGCGGCGTGGCCCTGATCGCCCTGGGCGCAACGGTCGTCGCGATCGGCTCGGGGATCGGTGCGGGATTCCGCATAGTGCCGCTTTTCGCGGCGAGCCTCGCGCTGGGGGTGGCGATCATGTTCCGTGGGTTCCTGACCGCCTCTCTGCGGGTATCGCCCCGCCTCCAGTCGCCCGAGAGGGGCCGAACATCGCAAACCGGGTAAACTTGTTCTTCCGAAAACTTCTCCGTGGACCAATCCTGCAGAGGGTCGACCGCGAACGAAGCTCGGTAGCCCCAGAGAGGAAGGAGAAGGGCGGAGCGCTCGCGGATATCCCGCGGCATCATTTGTGCCAGTCAGTATCGGCCAGACAACGGAAGGGAATACCTGTGGCATTCGGAAAGCGATATCGCAAGACTGCCGTGTCCATCGTGGCCGCGGCAAGCCTCGGGGCGGGTCTGCTTGCAACACTCGGACCGGCTCCCGGTGTGGCGTCGAGCCACCGCGAGGCCCCGCTGACGTCGGCGGACCCGCAGATCGACAACACGGACGTCTACGCGTTCGTGAGCCCCAACGACTCGGAGCAGGGAACGGTCACGCTCATCAGCAACTGGATCCCCTTCGAGGAGCCGGCTGGAGGCCCGAACTTCTACTCCTTCCAGCCCGGTGTGCAGTACGACATCCGCATCGACAACGACGGGAACGCCAAGGCGGACCAGCTTTACCGGTGGGTCTTCACGAACCACTACCGGAACCCGAACACGTTCCTGTACAACACGGGCCAGGTCACGACGCTCAACGACCCTGACCTGAACTTCTACCAGACGTACGACCTCAGGGAGATCGTGTTCTGCGATCCCACCGGCACGGCGCCCTGCGTCCTGGAGAACAACCTCCTGTTGAACGACGCGGTCGTTGTTCCCTCGTACGTTGGCAAGGCATCCATGCCCAACTACGGGTCGTTGTTCAACAAGGGCATCAAGTCGATCGAGGGGGGCACCGGAAAGACGTTCGCCGGTCAGACCGACGACTCGTTCTTCCTCGACCTCCGCGTGTTCGACCTGCTCTACGGGGCCGACTTCAGCGAGGTCGGAGACGACACGCTCGCCGGCTTCAACGTCCACACGACGGCCATCCAGGTCCCGAGGACCAGCCTCGCCAAGAACGAAAACCCCACCGCGAACCCGGTCATCGGGGTCTGGAGCACCGCCTACCGTAAGAGCACTCGGGTCCAGACCACCACGGGCGAGGTCAACGTCAGTGGTCCCTACGTCGGCGTGTCGCGTCTCGGCATGCCGCTCGTGAACGAGGTCGTCGTGCCGGTCGGCCTGAAGGACTACTTCAACGCCTCCGTGCCTGAGGACGACGAGCAGTTCCTGGGCGCGGTCAACGATCCGGAGCTTCCGCACCTGATCGAGGCGATCTACGGCATCCCGGTACCGGACTCCGATCCGGACACCCCCGGAATCCAGCGGGAGGACCTCATCTCGGTCTTCCTGACGGGCATCGAGGGCCTCAACATGCCGGAGAACGTCGAGGCGTCCGAGATGCTGCGCCTGAACATGATGATCCCGACCTGTGAGCCCGGCTCTTGTGCCGACTACTCACCGCTCGGAGTCATCGGCGGCGACATCGCCGGCTTCCCGAACGGGC
>JACDEY010000209.1 GCA_013816105.1 Actinomycetota bacterium | reverse complement strand
ATGCGATCCCACGTGCGGTCGTGCTCGTTGAAGGGATCAGCGACCAGCGCGCGCTCGAAGCGCTGGCCAAGCGCCGTGGTCGGAATCTTGACGCTGAGAACATATCCATTGTGCCTATGGGGGGTGCAACGAACATCGGAGGCTTCCTGGATCGGTTCGGCCCTCAGGGGCTCGGCGTCAGACTGGCGGGCCTCTGCGACGCCGCAGAGGAGGGCGACTTCCAGCGCGGTCTCGAGCGGGCCGGCCTCGGCTCCAACCTCACTCGTTCCGGTATGGAACGACTCGGCTTCTACGTGTGCGTCGCAGACTTGGAGGACGAGCTGATCCGCTCCCTCGGTGCCGCCTCCGTGGAACAGGTCATCGACGACCAGGGTGACATTGGATCGTTCCGCACCCTCCAGAAGCAGCCTGCGTGGCAAGGACGGGCCCATGAGGAGCAGCTTCGGCGCTTTATGGGCAGCGGCGGCCGCCGGAAGATCCGATACGCGCGCCTGCTCGTCGATGCGCTGGATCTCATCCAGGTGCCTCGGCCGCTGGACCGCGTGCTTGCTCACGTCTGATCCGGCGAGCTGACCCCCGGGCGCCAGGCCGGGCGCGTCACGTTGGCTCGCTCAGAACGGCCGCCGCGACCTCCGCCGCCAGACCGGCGTTCGCCCGCAGCAACGCGATGTTCGCCTCGACGCTTGCCCCACCCGTGGAAGAGGCGAACGCGGGCGCCGGCGGCGGCCCAGGCTGCTGCGTTGGCTCCCGAGCCCCCCGGGCTCACCCGAACGTCCCCGTGCACATCGCCGCCTGTCACCAGACGATCCGCCGCGACGGAGACGTCGAGCATCACGTCTCCCACCACGATCAGGGTTGGCGCCACCGGGCCTCCCTATAACGGTGCGCGGGATCGCCCCCGATCCCCCTACTCCTGCTCGTCGGCGAGCGTGAACCGCCCGTCGTCCGATCCCGGCTCGACGCGTCCGGCCGCGGGCACCTCGGTTCCCTCCGGGAGCTTTGCCCCGGACCCGATGAGCGCGATGTCCTCCGCCTCGACGGCCTCGTCGTGGGCCGTGCCGTCGGCCCCGATCCGGCATCCCCGGCCGATTCGGGCATCCGTGTCCACTATGGCACGCGTGACCTCCGCTCCCGCCTCCACGACGCCGTCGTGTAGCAGGACCGCATCCCGAACAATCGCGCCCTCTTCCACGGTGACACCAGGTCCCAGCACGGAGCGCTCGACGCGCCCTCGAACCACGCAGCCGGGAGAGATCAGGCTCTCCGCGATCCGGGAAGACCCCGCGATGAGCGCCGGGGTGCGCTGCGGAGCCTCGGTGAGGATCGGCCACATCGGGTCGTCGAGATCCAGCGGGGGCTTCGGGGAGAGCAGGTCCATGTGCCCCTGCCAGTAGCTCTCGACCGTCCCCACGTCGCGCCAGTACCCCTGCAGGCGATGTTCGTACGCGTTGCCGGCCTCGACGAACGAGGGCAGCAGGCCGTGCCCGAAGTCCTCGAGCGCCGAACCCTCCCCGCCGCCGTCCCGCTCGGCCAGCTCGTCGAGAGTCTCCATGAGCTTCGGTGGGTCGTAGGCGAAGACCTCCGTCGTCACCAGCCCGCTCTCGGGCGCCTCGGGCTTGTATGCGAAGTCCCGCACGCGTCCATCGCCGTCGACTCGCAGCGTTCCGAACCGGCCGGCCTCCTCCATGGGCACCTCCGTCGTCACCATGGTGACGGCCGCATTCGTTTCCCGGTGCCGGCGTATGACGGATCGGTAGTCCAGCTTGTACACGTGGTCGGAGCTGAGGACCAGGAGCACGTCGGGGTCGAACTCCTCGATGAAGGCCTTGTGCCGGTAGAGCGCGTCGGCGTTTCCCTCGTGGAAGCCGCTCTGTTCGCCGGTTCCCTGGAACGGATGCAGGATCCGCAGCCCACCCCGAGTGCGGTCGAGGTCCCACGGGCGTCCGTTCGAAAGGTGGTCGCTCAGCGAGTGCGGCTGGTACTGCTGCAGGACCCAGACGTCCGAGATGCCGCTGTGCATGCAGTTGCTGAGAGGGAAGTCGATCAGCCGGTACACGCCCGCGTAGGGGATGGCGGGCTTCGCCCGGCGCTCGGTCAAGAGACCGAGGCGTTTGCCCTCCCCGCCGGCCAGGATGACCGCGAGCACGCCATTCCTCGCCATGTCCGCGCCCGATCCCCTACCGCCACCGGGAGGGGTAGCGTCCCCGAAGGCCGCGAACGAGCCGCGTGAGGTCCTCCATCACGCGGTCCGTGACCTTGCGCAGGGTTCCCGGATCCTCGGCCCCGCTGGAGAGCTCCGAGAAATCCAGGGGCGCCCCCGCCCTGAGCGTGATGGGACGGCCGAAGGCCAGGTTCCGCGCGCCGCCCCGGCGCCACACGTACTGCGAGCCCCAGACGGCCACGGGGACCACGGGAAGGTTGCAGGCGAGGGCCAGGCGCGCCACGCCGGTCTTCGCCGCCATGGGCAGGAAGTCGGGGTTGCCGGTCACGGTTCCTTCCGGGTAGAGGAGCACAGCTTCCCCCTCTCGGAGGGCTCGCTTGGCCGCCTCGAGCGGCTCGGCCGATCCGGTGCCCCGGTACACGGGGATCTGGCCGGCCCCCTTCAACACGGCGCGGAGGAACGCGCTCGCGAACAGTTCGCTCTTCGCGAGGAACCGCGGGCGGCGACCCGCCTTGACCATCATGTAAGCGTGCGCGAGCGGGTCAAAGACGCTCATGTGGTTGCAGGCGATCAGCACCGGCCCGCGGCGAGGAATATGCTCCATCCCTTCGAAGCGCCAGTTGAACCACAGGGCGAGGAGCGGGCGCAGGACGACCTCCGCAACCACGAACCAGGGCTCCGGCCTGCGCAATAGATCTCCCGAGTGGAGGACCGGGCTATTCTAGCCAGCCGTGGGGGTCATCGCCGTTCCGGTCAAGGCGCTCGAGCGCTCGAAGAGCCGGCTGTCCCCACTGCTCTCTCCCATCGAGAGGGCCGCCCTGTCTCTCGCGATGCTCGAGGACGTTCTCGACGCGTGCCGGCTCCAGCCGGGCTGGGACGTGTGGGTGGTCTCGAGCGACGAGGCGGTACTCGAGGTCGCCGGGACTGCGGGGATCCGACCGGTTCCCGAGACCGGCCGGTCGCTTCTGGAGGCCGTTCGGCAGGTCGAGCGCTCCATGCGAGCGCGGTCCGGCCCGCTGGCGATCGTCCTGGCGGACCTTCCTTTCGCGACTACCGAGTCCATCGCCCGGACGCTGTCCACACATGCCTCAGTCGTGGCAGCGGCGGCGGCTTCGGACGGCGGCACCAACCTTCTGGT
>JACDEY010000208.1 GCA_013816105.1 Actinomycetota bacterium | reverse complement strand
GTCCCCAGGAACCCGGTCACGCCGGTGAGAAGCACCCGCTTTCCCGCGAGCCCGGCACGGATCGTGGATCGGCGTGCTTCGGCCGCAGCCTCTACCATTCGGCAGATTATGGGCGGGGGCCGGGGAGGGGGCAAGTTCGAGGGGCACGTCTGAGGGCTTCGGGGGGGGGGATGTTTCCCTCCAATAAACGGAACTGCCGGAGTCCGAAGACCCCAGCAGTTCCATACGCTTTGTATCGCATCCCCTGCCCCGGGTCAAGCCCGAGGCGCATTCTTGTCACTCTTCTTGGCCGAGCGGGCCGGGCACCTCAGCCGCCGAGCTGCCTCCAGGAGGAGAAGGCGCGTTGAGCCAGGGTGAGGGAGCCCAGGCCGGCGAGTACCACCAGAACCGGCAGTAGCGCTCCGGGGACGCAGAGTCCGATGATCAGAGCGATGTAGCGCTCGAGGCGCTGCATCAGCCCCTCGGAGAGCGAGAGGCCGACGGCCTCCGCCTCGGCCCTGATGTGGCTGACCATGAGGGACACGATCAACCCGACGAGCGTGAGTGCGGCCGCGAGTCGCTGTCCCTGCCCGGCGAGGACCCAGAACAGGCTCCCGAAGAGAAGAAGGTCCGAGATCCGGTCCACCACCGAGTCCAGGAACGCACCGGCTCGAGAGGCCTCGCCGCGGAGGCGAGCCACCCCTCCATCGAAGATGTCCAGCAGGCCCGCGACCGCGAGCAGCAGGCCGGGCAGAAGGAACCGCCCGGTAAGGAGCAGCCAGGCGATGACGGCGTTCGCGGCCAGGGACAGAGCGGTCAAGTGCCAAGGGCGGATCCCCGACCTGTACAGTCCCGCCAGCGCCAAACGGTACGGCCAGGCGAAGACCCTTCCGAGGAAGGTGCCGATGATCCCCTCGGTGCGGCGCGGGGCCGGTAGCTCCCGGATCCGGGGCGTCTCCGCCGGCCGGTCCGGAAGCCGAGGCCTCCACCGAGTGGCCATGGCTCTAGAGCCTACGCCTTGCCGGTGGCCGCTCCGGTGCGCCAGACTCTCACCAAGGAGGTCGATCCATATGTCGAAGAAGGAGAATAGCCTCGCCGACGCCGCCGTACAGGCGCTCGCCGCGATGGCCGCGAAGGCGCCCGACGTGGCGAAGAAGGCCGCCGACGCCGCACCGAAGGTGGCGCGGATTGTCGCCGAGAAGGCCCCGGACATCGCCCGCCGGGTCGCCCGGCGTGGCCCTGCAGTGGCCAAGAAGGCCGCGGACGTGGTCGCCGCGAGGGCGCCTCAGGTCGCCAGGGTGGTAGCGGAGCGGGGCCCGGAGGTAGCCATGAAGGCGGGAGCCGCAGCCGCTGCGGCGGGGGAACGGCTCCGGGATCGGGGCAAGAAGGTGGCCGAGCGGAAGAAGGACTCGGCGAAGTCCGCCGCGAAGAAGCCAGCCAACAAGAGGAGCACCGAGAAGGGCTGAGCCGGCCGCTGCCCCGGCCGGGGCGCGGTCAGAGGATCTCGTCGCCCGGAGTGTCGGGCACGGGGCTGTCCTCGGCCTCCTGCTCGGGCGGATCGCCATCCGAGGCGGCCGGGCCGGGTTCGGGCCGAGTCAGGACCCACGCAACGGCTACCAAGGGCAGCCACGCCACGAACAGGGGGGCCACCGCCCTGGTCGCGGCGCTCGCGACAACGAGGGCGAGAGCCGCAGCGAAGAGCGCGGCCGTGAACGCGAGCTTCCGCGCCTGCGTCATCGTCCAATCGTAGCGGCCCAAACACGGCTCGGGAGCGCTTTCGACGGTCGGGCTCCACCGGAGGCGCTGGGCCGGGCCTCGTTTAGCGTCCCAGAAGCGTGGGAAAGTCTGGACATGACTGGCGAACCGCTCCCTCCGGCGATTCGTGCGTTTCCGGCTGATCCGACCGCCCTCACTGACGTTCGACGCTTCGTAAGGTCGCATGCCGAAAGGGTCTTCCTGCCCTCGGAGGCGGCCGAGGACCTGGCGCTTGCGGTCTCGGAGGCCTGCGCGAATGCGGTGCTGCACACGCCCAGCCGCCATTTCACCGTGGGCTTCCGCCGGGTGGACGACTCCGCCGAGGTCACCATCGAGGATGAGGGTGTATTCCGGCATCCGAAGGTCAGGCCGGGCGTCGCCCGAACGAGCGGCAGGGGCATTCCCCTCATGCTGGCGCTCGTCGACGAGGTCAGCATCACGGAGGGAAGCCAGGGCCGTCTCGGAACCCTCGTTCGCCTCCTGAAGCACAGGGCTCGCTGAGCCGACCACTCGCGCCGCAGCCCGACCACTCGGTCGATCCACCGCCATACACTGGCGACCCCGGGAGGAGGACGAGCGGCCGTGGGCGGAGGACGTGCCACCAATGTGGTGATCGGCGCGAACCTGGCCGGGGGATCGGCGGTCGTGACGATGCGGTCGGAGGGCTTCGACGGGCGGATAGTGCTCGTCGGAGAGGAACCGCATCCGCCCTACGAGCGGCCGCCGCTCTCGAAGGAGTACCTCCGCGGCGAGACGCCGTTCGAGAAGAGCTTCCTGGTGCCCCCGAGCTGGTACGTCGAGAACGACGTGGTCCTTCGGCTGGGGACGCGCTGCACCGGGATCGACGTGAACGGTCGCGCTGTTGAGCTCGACGGGGGCGAACGCATCGCCTATGACGCCGTGCTGGTGGCCACCGGGGGCCGAAACCACCGCCTCCGGGTGCCGGGCTCCGATCTGGAGGGCATCTTCGAGCTGCGCACCAGGGAGGACGCGGACCGCATCCGGGAGGCGGCCTCGCAAGGACGGCGGGCGGTGGTGGTGGGCGCCGGCTTCATCGGGACCGAGGTGGCGGCATCGCTTCGGGACCTGGGCCTCGAGGTGGCCGTCGTCGAGCTCTTCGATGCCCCGCTGGTGCGCGTCCTGGGGTCCCGGGTCGGCCGTGTGCTGGAGGGCATCCACCGCGATCGGGGGGTGCGCTTTCACTTCTCCCAGGTCGTCTCCCGCTTCGAGGGTCACCGCCGCGTCGAGCGCGTGGTCACCGACCGGGGAACATCGCTCGATTGCGACTTCGCCGTGGTCGGCGTCGGGATCGAGCCCTCCGTGGACGTCGTCCGCGACTCGGGCCTTCGCCTCGAGAACGGCATCGCCGTCGATGCTCGCTGCCGGTCCTCGGTCGAAGGGATCTACGCGGCGGGTGACGTGGCCAACCATCAGCACCCGCTCTTCGGCGCGTCGGTCCGCGTGGAGCACTGGGACAACGCCCTGAAGCAGGGCGCCGCGGCGGCACGCAACATGATCGGCCGCGAGGAGGTGTTCGATGATCCGCACTGGTTCTGGTCGGACCAGTTC
>JACDEY010000207.1 GCA_013816105.1 Actinomycetota bacterium | reverse complement strand
CTCCCGGTGGCCAGCACCAGGCTGTCGTACGCGATCTCCTCGCCGGTGCGCGCGCGCACGGTCCTTCGGTCAAGGTCCAAGCCAACGACCCGAGCCAGCTGGAAGCGGACGTTGCGCGAACGACGGAAGATCGATCGGAGCGGGTAGGCGATGTCCGAAGGGTTCAGCAGTGAGGTGGCCACCTGGTACAGAAGCGGCGTGAACAGGTGGTAGTTGCGCTGGTCGAGGAGCAGGACGTCGACCGGTTTCCCGTCGAGGGACCGAGCGCACGAGAGGCCCCCAAACCCACCGCCCACGATCACGACGCGGTGATGCGTGGGGTGCCGTACCGGCCGTGCCATCTCCCCGGCGCCTCCTCCTCGAGACGACGTCCCGAAGCCAGTTTCGCAGGAACGCCCTGGCCGATTCGGGGAGCCGAACAGCTGAAAGCAAAACGAGGGTCGCACCACCTGCCGGCGCAGGGACGTTGAACTCGTGACGCAGGACCGCGATCTCGATGTCCTTCGAGGCCTCGCGCAACGACGTGACGGACCAGCCCGACCTGCGCCGCAACAGCAGGCAAGCAACGGACAGGATCACGGGACGGCGATGGCACAGACGGACCGGTCGCGGGGCGAATCGGAGTTCTGGCACCCTTCAGGTGGGGGGCGGCGATCGACCTGGTCCTTGACCGACCGCGCCTGTCACGTTCGCAGTTCGTCTTCACCGAGATCCGGCCGCCCGGCGATCTTCTGGCAGACGCAGAAGACGGCGCGCTCAGCGAACCCGGGTGCTCGGGTGCCGCGCCGCCGAGCGCTGACCGAAGGCTTCACGATCTGGGTCGACACGCGGGAGCGCTACCCGTACCGCTTCGCCGGCCGAGAGGTGAGGACCGAGCGCGCGGCCTTCCCCGCCGGGGACTACACGTGAAGGGTGCCAATACTCGGATCCTTCATGCTGCGCGCTCGTACTCGTGGATCAGTCCGCCCAGCAGGTCGCGTCGGCGGAGCTGAAGGCTGGAAGGTCGTTGGTACAGCTCGGGTGTGGAAACGTCCGGCGTGGCGAGCTCCAGCCCACGGTGCGGCCGGGCGGCGTTGTAGTGCTGGGCGTAGGTGCGTAAGACGAGCTCGAGGTGTCGTCGTCCGTGTACGAGGGTCCAATCCAAGCACTCCATGCGAACGGTCCGTACCCATCGCTCGGCGAACGCGTTGGCTCGAGGAGCCCGGATCGGTGTGCGGATCATGGTGACGCTTTCGGTCTTGAACACCTCGTCGAAGGGCCCAGAGAACTTGGCGTCACGGTCCCGGATCAGGAACCGGACGGGGGCGGGCCGCCCGTCGAACGAGTACATGAGGTTGCGCGCCTGCTGGGTGACCCACGCCGACTCCGGATGTGCCGTCACCCCGGCCACGTGCACCCGCCTCGAGTGCAGCTCGATGAAGAACAGCACGTAGAGGGTCTTCAGCTGGAAGGTCTCCACGGTGAAGAAGTCGCAGGCCACGATGCCCTGAGCTTGCGCTTTCAGGAACTCCGACCAGGTCGGTCCGGTCCGTCGAGGGGCCGGTCCGAGGCCATGGGCCCTGAGGACCCTCCGGATCGTGGTGGCCCCGATGCGGATCCCCAGCTTGCGGAGCTCGCCTTGGATCCGGACGTAACCCCACCGGGGGTTCTCCCGGGCCAGGCGCAGGACCAGATCCCGCAGCTCAGGGTCGATCCCTGGACGGCCAGGCCTCCTCCCCGATCGGAACGTCCACTTCCGATGGACCAGCTCACGGTGCCACCGGAGGAGGGTCTGAGGTGTCACGAGGAACACCGACCACCGCTCTCGGGGCAAGAGCCGGCTCGCTGCGGCCAGGAACAGCCGGTCGCCTGCACGGTACCTCGGTCGGCCGACCTGCCGACGAAGAACGGTGAGCTGCTGACGGAGGACCGCGTTCTCCACAGCGACGGCGTCCTCGCCCAACCCGAGCAGGAGCCCCAGGAGGCGACGCGTCAGGTAGTACAGCATCGAGATGACCACGAGGCGGAGATGCTACAGATAGGCTGGTCATGAGACGAATCGGTGTTCTGGCACCCTTCAGGCTGCACGTGACCGGGAGCGCACGGAGCTACTCGGTCGAGGAGCTGTCCGCCTTCGGCGACACCCTGCGAGCGACGCTCGACTGCACCGGCGGGTGGTACGCCGAGCAGGAGTGGCGAGGGGGCGCGGCTGGACCGCCTCATCGACGGCGGGCAGGGCCGGAGCATCCTCGTCCGGTCTGCCACCGGCTACAGCCGTCGATTCCCGCTGTCCGACCTCGCGACCCTGCTGATCGCGACGGAAGTCGGTGGCGAGCGCCTTTCGCCCGACCACGGCGCGCCTGCCCGGCTCGTTGCTCCGGGCCGCCGAGGATTCTGGTGGGTGAAATGGGTCACGACCATCGAGCTCGATGAGGCGCCGTGGAGGTGGCAGCCGCCGTTCCCACTCACGTAGGCCGCTCGGCTGGATCCCGGCGCCCACCCGAACCGTTCCTGTGGGATGGTTCGGGGACATCCGATTCGGTACCGTACGAACCGAGCGTCACCCATCCCGTCGTCGGGAGGAGCGGTCCACATCGGCACGAACCACGAGGGCAGGCAGCAGCGCACGGACATCGAGCTCGCGACCGAATGCGTCGTGGAACTGATCCGCACGGAAAGCATCGTCGCGGGAGAGCTCGACGTGCTCTTCCGACGTCACGGTCTCACGGGCCCGGGCTTCAACGTGCTCCTGATCATCGACGGCGCCGGTGAACCCTTGCCCCCGCACGTGATCGGGGAACGGCGCCTCGTAACCCGGGGAACGGTCACTGGACTGCTCGATACGCTCGAACGGCGAGGCCTCGTCCGGCGGTTACCGCACCCGGACGACAGGCGGATGCTCCTGGTCGACGTGACCGACCAGGCTCGCACCCTCGTTCGGAAGGTCACGAAGGAGCTCTTGCCCCGGCAGGAGGAGTTGGCCTCAGGGCTGTCCGCTCGTGAGAAGGCCACCCTCATCCGCCTCCTCCGCAAGCTCCAGGTCAGCACCCGAACCCCGGCATCCTAGCATCCCGAGCCGCCGCGGCGCAGTTCACAATCTGGTGGTGCCATCCTGGAATATAGTTAGGGACCAAGCAGTTAGGATGGCAAGGAAAGAAGGGACGGAAGCCGAGCCGACGGAGGGGAGTCATCATGCGCGAGGATTCGGGTGCGAGATCGCGTGTCTGGAGGTCGGGACTGATCGGAGCGGCCATCGGCGCCGCCATGAACGTCGCCATCTTCGCGACCGCTGACGCCGCCGACGTGGCATTCGTCGTGCCGGGC
>JACDEY010000206.1 GCA_013816105.1 Actinomycetota bacterium | reverse complement strand
GCCGCGGCTGTCGTGAGCGTCGCCAGGGCCGGGCGCCGCTCCAGGATCAGGGGTCGTATGCCGGCTCGGGACGCGTGGAACGCGGTGGCCGCTCCGATGACCCCGCCCCCGACGATCACGAGCTCGGCCGTCGGCGGCAGCCGGGGGATATGACGGATCCCGGCGGAGTCAGTGCTCGTCGCGGTCCTTCTTCACCCGCGCGATGAGTTTCTCGGCGAGGTGGGCGGGAACCTCCGCGTAGTGGTCGAACGTCATTGTGAACGCACCCCGCCCCTGGGTCATGGACCGGAGGTCGATGGCGTATCGCGTCATCTCCGCCTGGGGGACCAGGGCCTTCACGCGTTGCTTGCCGGACCCGGTGGACTCCATCCCGAGGATCCGGCCGCGCTTCGAGTTGAGGTCGCCGATGATGTCGCCGGTCTGGCTCTCCGGCAACAGGACCTCGACTCGGACGATGGGCTCGAGGAGCGCCACCCCCGCCTTGGCCACGGCGTCCTTGAGCGCCAGCGCACCGGCGATCTGGAACGCCATGTCGGAGGAGTCGACGCTGTGAAACTTCCCGTCGTAGAGCGTTACGCGGATGTCCACCATGGGGTTGCCCGTGACGACGCCCTCGGTCATCGTCTTGACGATCCCCTTCTCGACCGAGGAGATGAACTGGTTCGGCACGGCCCCACCGAAGATCTTGTCCACGAACTCGAAGCCGCTTCCTCGTGACAGGGGCTCCACCTCGATGTTGCAGACGCCGTACTGTCCATGACCGCCCGACTGCTTGACGTGGCGTCCGATGGCCTGGACCTTCGCCTTGATCGTCTCCTTGTACGGCACCCTTGCGGGGTGAGTCAGGACTTCCACCCCGAACTTCCGCCTCATTCGCTCCACCATCGTGTCGAGGTGGGCCTCGCCCATCCCGTACATCACCGTCTCGTGGGTCTCCGCGGAGCGCTCCACCCGGAAGCTGGGGTCGTCCTCGCGGACCCTGGCGATCGCGGTCGAGAGCTTGTCCTCGTCCCCCTTGGTCCTTGGCTCGATGGCCATCGCGAGGAGCGGCTCCGGCAGCTCGACGGGCGGCAGGACGACGGGGTCGCTCTTGAGGGAGAAGGTGTCTCCGGTCGCAGCATGGGAGAGTTTCGCAACGGCTCCGATGTCGCCCGCTGGGATCTCGCCTACCGTCTCGTGTTCCTTCCCTCGCAGCGTGAAGAGCTGGCCGACCCGTTCCTCGGTGCCCTTGCTCGCGTTGAAGACGCTCGAGTCCGGGCGGATCCGACCGCTGAACACCCGGAAGAGATTGATCCGCCCGACATAAGGGTCGGACACCGTCTTGAAAACGAGGGCGGCGAGCGGGCCGTTCGGATCCGTTGGCCGTTCCTGAGTGCCGCCGTCTCGGGTCGAGACCGTGGCGGGGGGCCGACCTAGGGGGGAGGGAAGCGCTTCCGCGACGAACGCCAGCAGCCGATCGGCGCCGATGGGCTGGGTGGCGGCCCCGACGAGGACGGGGACGAGCCTCGCCTGGGCGAGGCCGGCCCGCACGCCCCGAACGATCTCTTCAGTGGAGAGCTCGCCCTCCTCCAGATACTTCTCGAGCAGGGTGTCGTCGGCCTCGGCCACGGAGTCGGCTAGGCGCTCACGGTACGGGTCCGCCTTGGCGGCCAAGTCCTCGGGCCAGTCGCCCTCGGTCCCGTTCGGGCTCCCGTCGTACCGGTAGGCGCGGTGGGAAATGAGGTCGACGATTCCGGCGAAGTCGTGCTCCTCGCCGATGGGAAGCTGGATCGGCGCGACCTGGGTTCCGAAGGCGGCCACGAGCCCGTCCATCGTCCGGTCGAACGAGGCCCGTTCCCGATCCATCTTGTTGATGAACACCACGCGTGGAAGGCCCTCCTCGGCGGCCATCTCCCACACGACCTCGGTCTGGACCTCCACCCCGTCCACGGCGGAGACGACGAACAGGCAGGCGTCGGCCGCGCGAAGCGCGCTCTTCGCGTCCCCTATGAAGTCGGCATATCCGGGGGCGTCCAGGACGTTCACCTTCACGCCGTTCCAGGCGATCGGCGCCATCGCGAGCGAGACGCTGATCCCCCGGCGGATCTCCTCCGGGTCAAAGTCGGAGACCGTGTTGCCGTCCTGGACGGAGCCCATCCTGTTGATCGATCCGGAGGTGAACAGCAGCGCTTCCATGAGGCTGGTCTTTCCTGCCCCGCTGTGGCCGACGAGGACGACGTTCCGGATGTTCCGTGGCTCGTGGACGTCCATGGGTCCTTCCTGCTCCGGTCGATCGACGGCGGCCGGGGCGCCCTCCAGAGGGCCGATTATAGGGGCGATGGTAGTCTCGGCCGGATGGCCGATTCCCCGGTCGAGCGCGCCAGGCGAAGGGTCGAGGCCCAACGCATGGCGGCGCTGGCCGTTGCGGTGGCCGGCTCCGCCGCGGCGGGCTCACTGATCCTCTGGGGAAGCGTACGCCTCGCGGGCATGCCCGCGCTCATCGGAGGTCTCGCCCTCGTGACGGGTGCCCCCTCCTCGAAGGACCTTCGGAGGTCCCGATCGCAATTCCTGACCCGGCTGGTCGACCGGGCATTCGACTTCTCGGTCCTGGTGTCCCTCGCGTGGGCGACGCGAGACGCTGATCCCCCCGTCGCGATCCTCTCGCTCGTTGCGGCCGGGCTCGCGTATCTGGCGGCCTACGAGCGGGCGCGGGGGGAATCCCTCGGCTACGCGGTCCGAGACGAGGCGGGATACCGGGCAGCGCGAACGGGCGTTCTCACCGCTGGTCTTTTGACCGGGTGGCTCGAGGCCGCGATCTGGGTGTTCCTCATCCTCACGGGCGCGGCGGCGGCGGTCCGCGCCGCGAACGTGGCGCGGCAGGCGCGGCGGACCTCCACCCCCGCTCCTCCCGGGTGAGCGCCGAGGCCCTCTCGGGGTCGAGGCTGGACCCGGCTCCGGCAGCGTCCGGCCTCGAAGGAGAGACGGATGATGACCTTCGCGCGTACCGACTCATGCGCGCCGTGGAGTGGGCGGGCATGCACCTGCCCCGATCGGTGGGCCGCAGGGCGGCGGAGGGCTACATGGCCCTGCACTTTCGCCGTCACGCTGGCCAGCGGGCGGTCGTGGCCAGGAACCTCGGCCGGGTGCTCGGCCATCCCCCGGACTCCAGACTGGTCCAGCGGGCGACGCGCGAGTGTTTCCTGCTGTACGGGCGCTACTGGTACGAGACGTTCGCCCTGCGGACCATGCCGGTGGAGGAGGTCGAACGCCGGTGCAGCGTGGATGGCCTCGAGCACCTCGATCGCGCGACCGAGGCCGGGAAGGGCATCGTGATGACCTTGCCGCACATGGGGAACTGGGA
>JACDEY010000205.1 GCA_013816105.1 Actinomycetota bacterium | reverse complement strand
ACGCGCCGACAGCCAGAGTCACGATGGCCACGACCGCGTCGTAGGCGAGCAGCGAGAAGTCGGGCTGGTGATTCAGGACGACCACGTTCCGGAACGAGATGACGGCCCCGGTCAGCGGGTTCAACTCTAACAAACGGATGACTCCTGGCCCTGACCGGCTGGACACGAATCCGAGGGAGTAGATGACCGGCGTGGCCCAGAACCAAACCTGCAGGAACAGCCCGACGAAGTGGGCGACGTCACGGAGGAACACTGTCGCCGCGGAAAGGAGAAGGGAGACTCCGACCGCGAACGTGCCTACGACCAGCAGGATCACCGGCACCCATAGAAGGTGAAGGCTGGGAAGGCCAACGATGGCAAGAGAGACGACGAGGAGCACCGCGATCTCGAAGCCGAACGTCACAAGGCTGGACAGCACGCTGCTGAGCGGGAGCACCGCCCGTGGGAAGTACACCTTGTTCAGCAGATAACCGGAGCCGGTGATGCTGCTGGTCGATGATCCGACGGACGTGCCAAAGAAGTTCCAGAGCACCAGGCCACTGAAGAAGTAGACGGCGAAGGGCACCGGGTTGCCGTCCGGCCGGGGTAAATCGCTCACCGGCGTGGTGCGAAAGATGATCGTGAACACGAAGTAATAGAGGCCCACGGTTACGAGGGGCGTGGCGAGCGACCAGAGCAGTCCGAGGAATGTCCCACGGTGACGGACCCTGAGATCGCGCCGGACCAGATTGGCCAGCAACTCGCGGGCGCCCAGCACCTCTCGGAGGGACCCGGGGGCTCGTTTGGTGTTACGCGACATCGTCGTGAGAGCTGCCTGGGGCAGCCCTTTCTCGGTGATGGCCACGGGTTCAGACGCTACCAGCGCAGCCGCCTAACTCCCGGGGTGGCCGCCCTCGCACCTCGGCTACGGCCGCCTACAGGGTCCTCGGCCGAGGCAGTAGTTTCCGGCCGGTACCTCTGCCCACGAGCCGGCGGAGGCCCGCCACCGTCGGCAGGGTGGAGGGGTCAGCGTCATGGCTGATCGATTCGCCTCGCTCGCTCCTCCGTCGCCGCCATGGGGGTCCCGCCGCCATGACCGCCACGATCACCGAAGTGGTCACTCCGGAAATGAAGCCGCCAACAATCACCGGGGTCGGCCGGTAGGAGAATCTCACGGTGGAGGAGCCGGCGCCGACCCGAACGGCGCGAAAGCCGTAGTTGGCCCGCAGCACTGGTGTCGCTTGTCCGTCAACGGTTGCCCGCCAGCCCGGGTCCCAGTTGTCGAGGAGCACGAGCCACCCCTCCCTGGCGACCTCCACCGACAGCATCACGTCGTTCGGGTCATCCTCGAGCCAGCGCACGGTTGTCGCTGAACCCGACGATGGCCCGGCGGTGACGTCCGGCGTAGTCCCGATAGCCTTGCCCTCGAGCAAGACCTGCTGGCGTATGTCGAAGTCGGGGCTCGCCAAACGGGCCAGGCTCTGGTCGGCCGAGTCCGACCAAAGGGCGTCGTGCACCACGAAGGCGCGCGGAGTCGGGTGGACCACCTCGTACACCACGCCGTCCGGACCTGTGTATGTCAGCTGCAGCCCCCGCTTGGCGGCGGAGTGCCGGTCCCATCCCGGCTCTTCCGTCATGGTCGGTGGGGCCAGTACCGCCGAAACGCCGAACCGGGGCAGTAGGTCCACCCGGGCGAGACCGCTCAGCGTCTGGGCGTTCAATGCGGTGTCGTTGAGGTCCGTCGCCAGCACCGAGGCCAGGGGCTCGCCAGTCAGGAGCCGCCACATCGTCGCCACCCGCTCCGGGAGAACGGGCTCGTACCCCCCAGTGACTGGAAGATCCAGCGCCATGCCCGTCGCTGCGGGCAGCGTGTAACCCAGTGCGGGCTCCACGCCCTGGCGAATGATCGGCAGGACCCGACCGCCCCCAGGAACGTGGTTCAGGACGGAGCGAGCCGCCTCGGTGGCCGGTGTGGGCGGCAGCAGGAGCTTCGGGTCGCGGCGCTGGAAGGGAGGGTGGATGGCGCGTCCATAGGAGAAGAGCTGTTGATATGTCGCCAGGACGCATATGGTCACCAGCCCGACGCTCAACAGGGCGTGGCCCCGCCCGGCCCCCGGGGTGCGGCGTCGGGCCCATCTGACGAGGCGGTCGAGGCCGATGCCGGCGAGTATGGCCAAGCCGAGGTTGAACAGGAAGAAGGCTCGACCGACGCCGTGAAGCTTGTTGATGCCGGGAAGTTGGTACGCCAGCCACGTGCCCGGGCCACCCACTGCGAACAGGAAGACAACCAGGAGAGCGCCCCGCGCCATGGCGGTGCCCGGACCGCGGCACAAAAGGCCCACAAGGGCGAGCAGCCCAACGGCGGAGCCGAGGAAGACCTGTTGGGAGACGCCCCGGGCCGAAAGCGGCGCGTCTGGAGGGACGAAGACGCGGGCGAAGTCGCTGATATCGACGTGGGGGAAGTACTTCATCACGTCCGCGTACGGGACTGGCACCCGCCCCGACCGTGCCGACAGATCCACGAACGGGAGGACACCGACGGCGGCCACGGCCGCTGCCGCGCCCACAAGCAAGCCAGGGGCGGCGACAATGCCTATTGCCCGCCGCACATTGAGGCCCGGCCACTCCGCTGCGAGGCGTCGCAGCGCGAGGCACCCTGCATAAGCCGCGGCGAACAGGAACGCCATGAACGCCAACTCCGCGCTGGTACCGAGGAACAGCATGCCTAGGAGCAGGCTGGCCGCCAGCAACGACGGCCACGATCGCCGATCGTCCCAGCGATGGACGAAGAGCACGACCAAGGGAAGGAGCGCAGCCACGGCCGGGTACATCTCAAGGACGTAGTACAGGAGCGCATAGGAGCTGAAGGCCCACGCCACTCCGGCCAGCAGCGATCCGGCGAAACGCGTGCGCAACTGCTTCATCAGGGCGAACATCGCCATCCCGGCCGCGAACAGATGGACCATCAGGTAGACGTCGTGCATCAGCACCGGGCTGAAAAGGACAGTCATCAAAAGGAACGGCGGATAGGCCATCCTGCTTCCCGTCTCCGCCAGGAAGGGGTGGCCGCCGAAGGTAAGCGGGTTCCAGAGAGGAAGCTCGCGGTCCCGCTCCAGGCTGCGATCGAGGAACACCTGGCGGGGGTACACGTAGTCGGCCTGATCGTGCAGCGTGAAGTAAGGGGGATCACCAGGTTTCACCCAGGGATAGGTGCCGCGCTGGTGGGCGTACACCGCCGAGAAGCTGCCGTGGTACCGGAAAACGGGACTGAAAAACACGAGCGTCATGGCGGCGAGGATCAGCGCCGCCCACACATACTCGTTGCGCCAGATCCGGCTGAATCCCCCTCGAGCGGTCGGTCGTGGAGACGTCACGAC
>JACDEY010000204.1 GCA_013816105.1 Actinomycetota bacterium | reverse complement strand
TGACCACCGCGCCGACGAGCATGAGGAGGAACGCGGCGGCGGCCACGGACCAGGCGAGCCGGGTGAGGCCGCTCGCCGCCCCGGCGACCGGCGCGTCCACGGAGAACGCCTCGACGGTCGCGTACACGAGGGCGGCGACCAGGAGCATCGCGGTGGCCAGGTGGGCGGTCACGTTGAGTGCCTCCAGCCGGCTCCACACCACCACGGCGCCGAGGAGCGCCTGCGCGAGAACCAGGCCCATGGCGATCGCCGCGGCCCGGAACACGCCGGGAGCGGAGCTGCGGCGGCGCCACGCGAGGACGGCCAGCACCGCGATCAGTACGATTACGACCGATGCGGTCAGGCGGTGCGAGTACTCGATGAGCTGGTGATACTCGAGCGGAGGGATCCAGCGCCCGTTGCACCTCGGCCAGTCCGGACATGCGTCTCCAGAGTTGGTGGCCCGGACGAGCGCCCCGGCCGCAACGAGGAGGAATGTCGTCGCCGTTGAAGCGACGGCGAGCCCGCGGAGTCCGCGGTGGGGGCCGGAGGGACCCGGCACGGCCCCCCGGGGCGCCCGAGGCGGCGGGGAGAGAACGGTTTCGCGGCGCGACATCCGCCCGTCAGTATCTCGCGCCGCCGGAAGCAGACCCTAGATCGCCGGCGTGAAGCGGTTGATCACGCGGAACAGCGGCGCGATCAGCCGAACCCAGGTCCCGGAGATCAGCAACACACCGATCGTCACCAGCGCCACGCCGCTCACCCCGGCGAACCAGGAGTAGTTGCGGCCGAAGAACCGCCCGGCCGTCAGCAACCTCCCGAGCCCGAGTCCAACCAGGAGGAAGGGCACGCCGAGGCCCATCGAGTAGAAGAGGAGCAGCAGCATCGTCCTCGCCGTGCTCCCCTGGTTCGCCGCCAGCGTGAGGATGGCCCCGAGCACCGGCCCGATGCACGGCGTCCATCCCACCGCGAACGCCATGCCGAGAGGGAACGCGCCGGCCTTGCCGGGCCTGAAGCGGGAGAGGAACGGGCGCCCCTCTCGGTACAGCCACGGGATCCTGGCACGAAAGGCGTACAGGAGCATGAAGATGCCGAAGAGCAGGACCAACACGCCGGCCACCCGCTGCCCTCCCTGGGACCGGATCGCACGGCTGAGCGACGTGGCCGCGAAGCCGAACACCAACGTGAAGACCACGGAGAACCCGAGGATGAACAGCAGGATGGGGATGAGCCGCCTGCGGTCCCGCACCGTGGGGTCCGTTCCACCGGTGAGGAGGGCAAGGTAGCCGGGCACCAGCGGCAGCACGCAGGGCGAGGCGAAGGAGACCACGCCCGCCGCGAAGGCGAGCGCGGGGGCCCACCACGCCTGAACCTGCTGGGCAGCGTCACCGACCATCCGGTCGCCATTCTCTCAAGAGCCCCTTGCGAAAGTTGTCAACGCCTCGTCCCCGGGCCATGATGGTCCCGATGCTTGTGAACGGCTTCACAAGCCCTTGGCCGAGCCGGTTCGCCTCCCCTCAGCCGGTCCCGTTCCCCTCATCTTTGAGCACGACCGCCGCCCGCCGATATAATCCGCTCGCGCTTCCCGTCCAGGCTCGTCGAGGTCGCCGCCCATGAAGCTCGCGCAGAGGATGATCCCCAAGGGCCTGCAGGAACGGGCACAGCCCTTCGTCAAACGGTTCGAGGCCTTCCTTCGCGATTTCGAATGGACATGGACGAAGGCCGTCTTGGCCTCGCTCCTCTTGTGGTTCATCGGCCTCACGGCCCTCGCGGTGATCCCCTCGTGGTGGCTCTACTTCGCCGACGAGACGCTCGGATGGCGGAACACGCCCGAGAAGTTCTGGCTGTTCAAGCTTCGGGACGTGATCGCGAGCGGCCTGTTCGGAACCCCCTTTGTGATAATGATCGTTGCGCCCTACTTCATCCAGAAGTGGAGGCGCCGGCTAAGAAGCGAGAGCGAGAGCCGTCCCACCGGTGGGTACCGCTGAGGTGCCGGAAGAGGTGACGAGATGCCGTTCGTGAAGACGGAGGTCGACATCAAGACGGACTACACCGTCGAGACGGTCGATCCCGACTGGCTGAAGCAGGGCGTGAAGTCCCCGAAGCACCTCATGCTCGACCCGGAGCCCTGCATCCTCTGCCGCGCCTGCGAGGACGTCTGTCCGTGGAACTGCATCTTCATGCTGGACCCCGGCATCGTCCAGGCGACGCAGGACGAGGCTGTCGAGGCCGAGGCGCGTGAGTCCTTCGCAATCTTCGTGGTCGACGACAACGCGTGCACCCGGTGCTCGGTGTGCGTCGAGCGCTGTCCCAGCGACTGCCTCTACTACGCGCGGCTCCCGGAGGAGACGGGCGGGGCGCGCACCATGGCCGCGGTCCCGATGGCCCAGAAGGCCGACGCCGATGTCGAGTAGGGAGCGGAGAGGACTCAGGCGACCATGAAGCTCAAGCTGCCGAGGCCGAACCTGAGGGAAGCGGGCGACAAGGTTCGCGAGACCGAGTTCTGGAAGTCGGTCTTCCGCCCCGGGTCGATCTTCCGACGTGGATACAAGGACACCCAGCGGGACCGGGCGCTCGCCATGATGAACAACGTCCTGTACCACCTGCACCCGGTGAAGATCAAGAGGCACGGCCTGAAGCTGACTTACACCTTCTGCCTGGGCGGATTGTCGTTCTTCCTCTTCGTCCTCCTGACGATCACCGGGATCTACCTGATGTTCTTCTACCGCCCCTCGGCCGACATCGGGGCCGCGCAGGCGTACAGCGACATGCTGCAGATCCGGAACAGCGTCTTCTTCGGCGACCTCGTGCGAAACATCCACCGATGGGGCGCGCACCTCATGGTGTTCACGGTGTCCCTGCACATGGCCCGCGTCTTCTACACGGGCGCCTACAAGCCCCCTCGCGAGTTCAACTGGGTGGTCGGGGTGATCCTGCTGTTCCTCACCCTGGGACTTTCCTTCACTGGCTACCTCCTTCCCTGGGACCAGCTCTCCATCTGGGCCGTCCAGGTGGGAACCTCGCTTGCGGGCTACTCGCCCCTCATTGCTAACCAGGTGAAGTTCATCTTGCTGGGCGGCATCGAGGTGGGTCCCGAGACGCTGCTGCGCTGGTACGTCCTGCACGTGCTGTTCCTGCCGTTCATCCTCGTCCTGTTCCTTGCCGTTCACTTCTGGAGGATCCGCAAGGACGGCGGAATCAGCGGGCCGCTGTAGGAGGCGACATGGCGACGCGCGAAGAAACCCCCATGAACCAGGCGGTCTTCGACAAGACCATGGAGACCGAGCTCGGCAAGGGGACCGATCGCCGGGTGGCCGAGGGGCGAGCGCGCGCGGCCGGTGTCCGGGCCTACCGGAAGGAGCACGGAGAGCCGGAGCG
>JACDEY010000203.1 GCA_013816105.1 Actinomycetota bacterium | reverse complement strand
AGCCCCTGGCGAACCAGTCCGCGTACCGGGACTTCGTCGCTCGGCACCGGTCGCTCGGGTTCACCGATCTCATGACTGCACTTCCGCCTGCCGAGCTGTGGCCGATTGTTCGTCAGATCGCAACAGATCTGATCCCCGACATTCGCGCCGCCGAGGAGCGATTGACCGATTAGAATGCGGCTGCCCCAGTGGTGACCGCTTCTTCAAACGAGACGACAGGAGGCAGCGATGCGTACAACCGGCCGACTTCCGAAGTTCACGGCGGTGCTCACCGGCACCGCGATCATGCTGGCAGGTTGCATTGGCGGGCGTGGCGGCGGCGCCGACTCCAACGCCATCAGCGTCTGGATGTTTCCGCAGGGGGACGACGAGGTGGCGATCCGTGCCATCGAGACCGCCTTCGAGGCCGCCAACGAAGGAAAGGATCTCGAGATCATCGTCTATCCCGAGGACGAGTACCAGACGAAGATCAACACGGCCCTGCTGGCTGGCAGCCCGCCGGACGCTGCCATGATCGAGAACCGGAACTGGATGAAGGTCGGGTACGTCGTCGACCTCACGGAGCACCTCGACGAGTGGGGCGTCAGCCTCGACGACTACAGCCCGGGCGGACTCGCCCGCGGGGCGGCCGAGGCCGACCCGACCGACGGAATCTATGGCCTTGGCACATTCCTCGGTGGCTACCCGATCGTCTACAACAAGGCGATGTTCGACGAAGCCGGCCTCGACTATCCGTCGCTGGACACCTCGATGACGTTCGCCGAGTATGCCGACCTGTGCCGACAGCTCGCCAAGCCGAGCGACGATCCGACCGAAACGGTATACGGCTGCACGATGACGCCCGACCCCTACAACTACTACCCGGTCTACGGGCCGGACGGCCACACCGCCGAAGGCCACATGAACGCCCCTGAGCTGGCCGAAGCCTTTGAAATCGGTGCTGCCCTCGAGAACGAAGGCGTGGCCCCAGGCGGAGGCATCCTGGACACCATCACAACCATCGACCTGTTCGCCCAGGGCATGGTCGCCATGACCTTCAGCGACTTCAGCTCGATTCCGACCTACGAGGAGGCGGAGATCGATTTCGGCATGACGCCCATGATTGTCGCCGAGGGGCAAGAGGACTTCGTTGACACATGGACGGCGCCGTGGGGCACGTTCACCGGGAGCCCGCACCAGGAGGACGCCCTCGCGTTCCTGCAGTTCATCGCCACCGAGGGCCAGCGGGTGCAGATGGAGGCGACGCCCGACCCGCCCCTCTCAGTGACGATCGCCGAAGAGGAGGGCTACGGAGAGGGCGACCCGATCAAGGCCGAATTCCTCCAGGTCCTCGAGAACGCGCGAGCCGGCGTCTTCGTGCCCCCGGGCGAGGACAACTGGGACCCGGCGGAGGTGCTCCGGCTGCTGACGGTCGAGGGCCAGACCGACGCGCAGCCGATCCTCGACGAGATGGCGGCCGCGGCGCAAGCCGACCTCGAGACGGTGTGGGCGCGCTGGGAGACACTCGACAAGTCGGAATTCGACGAGCAGGTCGAGGAGGAGCTGGCTTCGGCATCGGCGGCCCCGTCCGCCGAGGAGTAGGCGAGCAGGAGGCGGGAGAGGGTCATGGGACAGCAGCTGGGCGACCAGGGCGCCCGCGGCGAGCAGCTCAGTGAGGGCGGAACCGCGACGCCGATGGCCGCCCTGGCCGACCGGCCCAGCGGCCGGCGCAAGCCCGGCAGCCATGGCGAGGAGCGGGCTGCCTACCTGTTCCTCTCGCCGTGGCTGATCGGCGTCTTCTTCTTCCTACTCGTGCCCCTAGGGTGGGCGATCTGGCTGGGATTCACGGACGAGCAACTGCTGAGGTCCGGTAACTTCATCGGGCTCGATAACTACGTGCGTGCCTTCACCCAGGACCCGAGCTTCTACAAGGCGCTCGGCGTGACGCTGACCTGGATTGTCATCGCCGTTCCCCTGTTCCTGATCTCGGGGCTGCTGGTCGCCCTCCTGCTGAACCAGAAAATGCGGGGTATGTCGTTCTTTCGGACGATCCTGTATGTGCCCGCGGTCCTGTCGGGGGTTGCAATCGCGGTGTTGTGGTTCACGCTCCTCAACGGCGAGCTCGGCGCGGTGAACCAGGTCCTGCGCAGCATCGGGATCGAGAATCCACCCGACTGGTTCCGCGATCCGGACTTCGCGTTGTGGGGCGTCGCGATCATGAGCATCTGGGGGGTGGGAACGAACGCGATCATCTATCTTGCGGGGCTCCAGAACATCCCGCCCGATCTGTATGAGGCTGCGAGCATGGATGGAGCCGGACCGTGGGCGAAATTCCGGAACATCACCCTGCCGCTCCTGTCGCCGACGATGTTCTTCCTTCTCATCGGCGAGCTGACAGCGGCGCTGGTGATCATCGGCCCCATCATCGTGATCTCCGGAGCCGGCGGCGCGGCCGGGCCGGCGGACTCGCTGCTGTTTTACATGCTGCTGCTCTACCGCGTCGGATTCGTGGAGGGCCAGATGGGCTACGCAGCGGCCCTGGCCTGGATCCTGACCGTCATCGGCCTGTTGCTGGTGTGGATCACGTTCAGGCTCGAGAAGCGATTCGTGTTCTACCAGAGCTAGGAGGAGCCCGTCGATGACGCAGAACGCGATTCCATCCAGCGATTACGGCCGGCCCCGAGCCCGGCGCCTAGTGCACATGGCCTTCGTCTACGCCTGCCTGGTCGCGCTCACGCTGTTCATCCTCCTGCCACTCGGATGGATGATCACGGCGGCGCTCAAGCCGGACAACGTCCCGGTCTTCACATTCCCGCCCGAGTGGTTTCCGACCGAGTACTTCAACTTCGGGACGTTCGTCGAGGCCTTGACTCAACCCAATGAGCCATACCTTCGGTTCGCCGCGAACAGCCTCCTGCTCGCCTCCATCAACATCGTGGGCGCGGTGCTCTCGAACTCGCTCATCGCCTACGCGTTCGCGCGGCTCGAGTTCCGTGGGAAGAATGTCCTGTTCGCCATCGTCCTGGCTACGATGCTCCTGCCGGCCCCGGTGCTGCTCATCCCGCAGTTCCTGCTCTTTTTCAACATCGGGTGGTACGGCACGGTCGACGGATTTCCTGCCGGATACCTGCCGCTCACCGTTCCGGCATTCACCGGGAACCCGTTCTTCATCTTCCTGCTGCGGCAGTACATGCGGACGATTCCTAAAGAGCTCGACGAGGCGGCGCGGATCGACGGCGCCGGCTTCTGGACGATCTACTGGCGCATTGTCCTGCCGCTGTCGGTGCCGGCTCTCGTGGTCATCGGTGTTTTCACCTTCTTGGGCGTCTGGAACGACTTCTTTGGGCCGCTCCTCTACCTCGACGACCAGAATTGGTTCACC
>JACDEY010000202.1 GCA_013816105.1 Actinomycetota bacterium | reverse complement strand
CGCCGATGACCACGCCGGCGGCGTGGACGGAATCCTCCCGCCGAAGTCCCTCGAGAGCGCGCGCGGTATCGATGACCTCGTGGGCCTCCGGTTCGCGCTCGTACGCATCCCGTAGCTCCGGCGAGAGCTCGAGTGCCCGGTTGATGGGGTACTCGCGGCCGAGGAGCGCCGGAGGGAACATCTTCGCCAGCCGGTCGCCGAACATCGCGGGGAAGCCGAGGACCCTGGCCGCATCGCGGATCCCCTGCTTCCCCTTGATGGTCTGGAAGGTGATGATCTGGGCGACATGGTCCGCGCCGTACTTCGCGGCCACGTAGCGGATCACCTCGTCACGGCGCCGCTCGTCGAAGTCCATGTCGATGTCGGGCATCTGCTTGCGTTCCGGATTCAGGAATCGCTCGAAGATGAGCCCGTACCGAAGGGGGTCGAGGTCCGTGATCTGGAGGCAGTAGGAAACCACCGAGCCGGCCGCGGATCCACGGCCCGGCCCGACCCGGATGCCGTGGTCTCGGGCGAATCGGATCAGGTCCCACACGATCAGGAAGTAGCCGGCGAACCCCATGGAGTTGATGACGCCGAGCTCCGCCTCGATCCGCGTCCGGACTGCTTCGTTGAGATCGCCGTAGCGTCGCCCCGCCCCTTCGAGAACCAGCCGGTGAAGGTGGTCCTCCAGAGACATGCCCTCGGGCGGCTCGAATCGGGGAAGGTGCATCTGGTCGAACGTGAGGTCCAGGTGACAGGCCTCGGCGATCTCGAGGGTGGCGTCGCACGCCTCGGGATGCTCGCGGAAGATGGTGCGCATCTCCTGCGCGTCCTTCAGGTAGAACTCCTCGGTATCGAACTTCAGCCGGGCCGTGTCGGTCTGGACCTTCTGCTGCTGGATGCAGAGCAGCACGTCGTGAGGCTTCGCGTCGGACCGCTCCGTGTAGTGCAGGTCGTTCGTCGCGGCAAGGGGGATCCCGGTGCGCCGCGAGAGGTCGACCAGCAAAGGGTTCACCGTGCGCTGGTCGGCGAGCCCGTGATCTTGGAGCTCCAGGTAGAAACCATCGGCCCCAAAGATGTCGCGGTAGGTGCTCACCGCCTCGAGCGCCCTTTCCTCCTGACCGGCCAGAAGGAGACGCGCCGTCTCCGACGCCAGGCACCCGGAGAGCCCTATCAGCCCCTCTGAACGCTCCGCCAGCAGCTCCTTGTCGACCCGTGGCCGGTGATAGAACCCCTCGAGGTGCGCGTCGGTTACGAGCCGGAGGAGGTTCCGATAACCACGCTCGTCCCTGGCCAGGATGGTGAGGTGCCGGTAGTTCTCGTCGTTCTCCCCGGGCGTGCGGTCGAACCGGGACCGCGGAGCGACGTAGGCCTCCACCCCGAGTATCGGCTTCACGCCGGCCCGGAGGCCCGCCTGATAGAAGTCGAGCGCCCCGAACATCACGCCGTGATCGGTGAGCGCCAGGGCCGGCATCCCGAAGCCGGCCGCCTTCGCGAAGAGCCCCTCCACACGGGCGGCTCCGTCCAGGAGCGAGAACTCGCTGTGTGTGTGGAGGTGGACGAAGCTGCTCTGACCCATCGGACCTCAACGCTCGAGCGGGCGCGGATTGCGGCCCGGGTGCCGAGGGCGGAGGGAGGTCGCCCCCGGCCCGCTGTGGATATCCTGTGGGAAAGTTACACTCTTGTAATTCCGAACGCCCGAAGGGTACACTCCCGTCGACCCGGAGGCAAGCGGTTCCGGAGGGGGAACGACGATGCGGCTCTCCTATTCGAGCATATCCACCTACGAGACCTGCCCGGCCAAGTACCGATTCCAGTACGAGGATCGCCTCCCCTCCGCTCCGTCTCCGGCACTGTCCTTCGGCGATTCCCTCCATCGGACCCTTCACCGGTTCCACAACCGTCCGGTGCCGGTCGCGCCATCGCTCGAGGAGCTTCACGGCATGCTCGAGCACGAGTGGGTGAGCGAGGGCTTTCGGGAGCCCGGGGAGGAGCAGCTGTACCGTGACCACGCGCGGCAGGTGCTCTCCCAGTACCACCGGGACAACGCGGCCTCGTTCACCATCCCCGCCGCCCTCGAACACCGGTTCACCGTTGAGGTGGAGGGCATCCAGCTCTCGGGGACGATCGACCGGATGGACCGAATTCCCGGCGGCGGGTACGAGATCATCGACTACAAGACCAGCCGGCGGCTTCCCCCGAAGGCCGTCGTAGACCGGGATCTGCAGCTCTCCCTCTACCACCTGGCGGCGCGCGAGGTCTGGGGCATCGAGCCCGAGAGGCTCACCCTCTACTTCCTCCTCCCGGGCGAGCGCATGACCACCTTCCGGACCCGGCACGACACCGATCAGCTGCGGCGGCGAATCTCCATCGTCGCGGAGCGGATCGGCGCCGGCAAGTTCGAGCCGCGCGAGAACCCGCTTTGTGGCTGGTGTGACTACCAAGCGGCCTGCCCGTTGTTCCGGCACAAGTACGAGAAGCAGGGAGGGGACCCGGCTCCGCGCATGACCGGCCTCGTGGACGAGTGGATCGCGCTCAAGCGAGAGGACTGGGAGCGCTATCGCAGGCTCGAGGAGCTGAAGGCGCTCATCAACGCCTTCTGTGAGGAACACGGGTACCGCCGCCTGTTCGGGTCCGATGGATCGGCCGTAGACCGGCGACCCCAGCACGTGACGGCTCCGGACCCCGGGCGGGTGCGGCGCATCCTGGAGCCGATGGGTCTTTGGGAAGGCGTCCAGAGCGTCGATCCGAAGGCGCTCTCCTCGCTCATCGAGAGCCGATCGCTGCCTCCATCCGTCGAGGACGCGCTCCTGGCCTCACGCGAGGAGGTCCGCACGCAGTACGCGCTCTATCTAAAGGACCCGGCCCGCTCGCGCCGCTAGCCCTCGGCGTGGCCCACAGGCCTAGACCTCCTACCCGTCCCCGGCGAGCCGCAGCGCCCGCGCGAGGTCATCCGGCAGAGGGTCCTCGCGTTCCACCCTCTCCCCGGTGACCGGATGGTCGAACCCGATGCGCCATGAGTGCAGGAACGGCCTGGTCAGCCCGAGGCGAGTCGCCTGGTCCCCTCCCCCGCCATAGGCACGATCGCCCAGGACGGGATGACCGATCGAGGCCAGATGCACCCGGATCTGATGCGTGCGGCCCGTCCGGGGCGCGGCCTCGACCAGCGTGGCCCGGTCGAGCGCCTCGCGCACGAATACCTCGGTCGTGGCCTCGCGGCCGGTTGCGACTCGAACGCGAACTCGCGCGCGCTCTCGCTCCAGGGGGGCGTCGATCCGGAACCGGTCGGGACCCACTCGGCCGCGGACCAGCGCGAGATACCGCCGGTCCACCTCGTGCCGCCGGAACATCTCGCGCAGGCGCTCGTGCGCCGGGTCGGTCTTCGCC
>JACDEY010000201.1 GCA_013816105.1 Actinomycetota bacterium | reverse complement strand
CGGGGCACCTTGCCGCCGTGCGACCGACGCGGCTCTCGGGGGGTCAGGCACAACTCGTCGCCCTGGCCCGAGCGCTGGTCGGCGGGCCTCGCCTGCTGCTCCTCGACGAGCCGCTCGCCGCCCTCGCCGTCCAGGCCCGTGAGCGGGTTCGCGCCATCGTTCGGGAGACGCTTTCCGGTTTCGAGGGCCCGCGCATCCTCGTCACGCACGAACCCTCCGAGGCGATGAGCCTCGCCGACCGGCTGATCCTCATGGAAGGAGGCCGCATCACACAGGTGGGAACGCCCGGCGATATCGCGACGGCCCCCCGAACCGAGTACGCGGCCGACCTCGTCGGGCTGAACCTGTTCGTCGGGCGGCTCGTGCCGGCGGGCGAGGGAGTGGGAATGCTCGAGACCGGCGGGAGCCCATTGGTGGTGGCCTGGCCGCGAGAGCTCGATCCGGAGGTGGACCAGGAAGTGACGGCTGTCCTGCGGCCGTCAGACGTGGCCCTCTTCCCGGCCCGGCCGGAGGGTTCCTCCCGCAACGTGCTTCGGGGAACGATCACGGCGATCACTCAGCAGCACGACCGGAGTCGCGTGAGGGTGGCATCGCGCCCTCCCCTCGTCGCGGAGGTCACTCCAGCCTCGGTCTCACGGCTCGGCCTCGCGGAGGGTCGAACTGTCTGGGCGTCCTTCAAGGCACTGGAGGTCCGGGTGGTCGGATCCCGGTAGTGCAGAATCCCTGAGTGGCCGAGAGTCGTCCCGAACCGGCACCGGAGCGACCCCCCGAAGAGATCCCCCTTCGAGGCTTCCTCCGATACTTCCTCACCCTCGGCCTATTCGGCTTCGGCGGTCCGATAGCGACCGTCGGATACATGCAGCGCGACCTGGTGGAGCGCCGGAAGTGGCTGCGAGAGCGCGACTTCCTCGACGGGGTCGCCCTGGGGCAGACGATGCCGGGGCCACTCGCCGCCCAGGTCGTCATGTGGGTCGGTTACCTCCGGGCCGGTGCGGCCGGTGCGCTCGCCGTTTCGGCCCCCTTCATCCTTCCCTCGTTCGTGCTGGTCCTCGGAGTCGCCTTCCTCTACGTTCGCTACCAGGGCCTGTCCTGGGTGCAGGCTCTCTTCTACGGCATCGCGCCGGGGGTGATGGTGGTGATCGCGGTGGCGGCCGTGAAGCTCGCCCGGCTCACGAACCGGCGCGACGCCCGCCTGTGGGCGATCTCCACGGCAATGCTGGTGGTCACCGCCCTCACCGGTGCCGAGATCGCACTGCTGTTCGTGGGCGCCGGACTGCTCATCATGTTCTGGGACGCGCCTCCGGGCCTTTCGCCCCGGGGCTCGCGCGGGTGCTGATCGTTGGCCGCCTTCCCGCCGATGCACGGCCTCGTCGTTTGGACGGCGTCGGGCGAGACGCTGGTCGCCCTTTCACTGTTCTTCCTCAAGGCCGGTGCCTTCATCTTCGGGAGCGGGCTCGCGATCGTGCCCTTCCTTCGAGAGGGCGTCGTCGTCGAACACCGATGGCTTACGGAGGGGCAGTTCCTGGACGCCGTGGCGATGGGGCTGATCACTCCCGGCCCGGTCGTCATCACGGCGACGTTCATCGGCTACCTGGTCGGTGGCTTCCCCGGAGCCGTGGTCGCGACCATCGCGATCTTCACTCCCATCTACCTGGGAGTGGTCGTGCCCGGGCGCTGGTTCATCCGACATCGCGACGACCTTCGGGTGCAGGCCTTCGTGAAGGGAGCGACCGCGGCGGCGGCGGGCGCCATCGGGGGCGCGACCATCGTGCTGACCCGCGGGGCCGTCATCGACTGGGCCACGGCCGGGATCGCGGCGGCCGGCGTCCTCTTCGTCTGGCGATTCAGGGACCGTGAGCCGGTCCTCATCCTGCTGTCTGCGCTCGCCGGCCTCATCCTGTATCCCGCCGCGGGATAGCCGGCGCGCGTCCCACCACGACCCGGGATACCTCGACCCCACCCTTCGTGCTCCGGACACTGCTGAAACCGGCCCGACGCATGAGCGCAGAGACGTCCCGGGAACGGTCGGGGCTGACTTCGACCAGCAGCCAGCCGCCCGGCCGGAGCCAGTCCGGTGACTCCCGAGCCACCCGGCCGAGGAGCCCGAGGCCCTTCGGCGAGCGGTCGGTGAGCGACTCCTCGGGTTCGAACCGTCGCACCTCCTCCGGCAGCTCTCGAAGCTCTCGGCGCCCGACATAGGGCGGGTGAAGCGAGATGGTGTCCACGCCCCCCCGAAGCCTGAGCGGCAGCGGCGCGAACAGGTCGCCCCGAAGGAAGCGGGCGTTCCGAAGGCCCAGGCGGCGGGCGTTGCGGCGCGCCCAGGAGAGCGGCGCGGCGTGCAGGTCGAGTCCGAAGACGGCGGCGTGGGGAACCGCCGAGGCCACCGCGAGCGCGATCGTTCCAACGCCCGTGGCGACGTCGACGTGCACGGGCTCGTGTCGACGTCGGAGCCGGCGGGTGACCTGTTCGACCATGAACTCGCTGGACTCCCGGGGAATGAACGACCCGCGCCCGACGCCGAGGCGAAGCCCGGCGAAGTCCGTGTAACCGGTGATATAGGGGACCGGCTCTCCCCCAGCTCGCCGATCGAGCAGCCGCTCGAAGCGGAGGTATGCCCGGGGGGGGACCTCATCGAACTCGCCGGGCTCGTGTCCTAGAACGAACGCCAGCAGCTGCTCGGCGTCGTATCGTTCCTTCCCGGCGTGTGGATGCTCGATCGCATCGGACGCCTTGAGCCTTCGTTCGGCGGCGCGAACGATCTCATCGGCGGTCGGCACGGGCTGCATCATACGGGCCGATGGCCCCGCACCGGGATGGGTCCGGAACCTGCGCTCGACGCCTAGAATCCGTTCCGTGACCGCACGAACCACGAAGCTCCGTTCGGTGAAGCCGGGAAAGACGGGCGGTGTCCGCTTCGACCCCCGGCATCGGATCCGTCTCACGGCCGACCGCATCCTGGTCGCGGTTCCGGGCGACGGCGAGCGTACGTCCAAGGGCGGCCTCCTCATCCCGGCCACGGCGGCGACGCCCATCCGGCGGTGCGTCTGGTCGGACGTGGTGCTGACCGGCCCCGAGACGCGCAACGTCCGCGCCGGGGACCGCGTCCTTTTCATCCCCCAGTCGGGACTGGAGGTGGACGTGGAGGGGGAGATCTACCTTCTCCTTCGAGAGCGTGACGTCCAGGCCGTTTCGTCCGACCGGACGGATCCGCACGCCGGGCAGTACCTGTAGCCGTCCAGACCGGGCGGCGCGAGAGGACGAAGGCTCCCCCGAAGAGGATCGTGAACCCGATGGCGGAGCCCGCGAGGCCGTAGCCGATCCACGGATCGTCGTACCTGAGCTCGATCGTGTGCCTCCCGGCCGGGACGGCAACGGCCTGCAGTA
>JACDEY010000200.1 GCA_013816105.1 Actinomycetota bacterium | reverse complement strand
GGCCTGGCCTGCGGAGGCACCGCCGCCGGCCTCGCGGTCGGCGAGGAAACCACCCCGGCGAGACGCTCGAGCCGCTCGATCCGCGCGGCGAGACCCGCAGGCGAAGGGTCGGCCTCCGGGATGGCGGCGCGCACGAGGGCGAGCTCGAGGGTTAGCCGCGGTGACGTCGTCCAGCGCATGTCCGTCTGCGCGGCGACAAGGAGCGAAAGGATCCGGCCGAGCTCCGGCGCGGTGAACTTGGCCGCCTGCGCGGCGAGGCGGGCATGGCGCTCAGGAGGAACGTCGAGCACGCCGGGCTCATCCGGGGCCGAACGGACGAGGAGCAGGTCCCGGAAATGCCCCAGGACCTGCCCGGTGAGATGCCGGATGTCCTGCCCCTCCTGGACCAGCAGGTCGACGACCTGGAACACCCCTCGGGCGTCGCCGACCGAGATCGCATCGCCGAGCTCGAACTGGGCGTCCTCCCTCGAGCCTCCCAGCAGCGCCGTGATCGTCTCCTCGGTGATCTCGGCCCCACCGGCGAGGACCATGCTCTGATCCAGCAGCGACTCCGCGTCGCGGGCGGAGCCCTCGGCCTGCCTGGCCAGGGCCTCCGCGGCGCCTCGCGCCAAGGCGACCCCCTCCTCCTTCGCCACCCGCTCCAGGAGATCGGCCATCTGATCGGTGGGGATGCGCCGGAAGTCGAAGCGCTGGCATCGACCAACGATGGTGGCCGGCATCTTGTGCGGCTCGGTGGTGGCCAGGATGAAGCGAACGCCGGGCGGCGGCTCCTCGAACACCTTCAACAGCGCGTCGAACGCCTCGCGTGAGAGCCGCTGTGCCTCGTCGATGATGTAGACCTTCTCCCGGCTCATGGCCGGTGCCGTCGGCGCTCTCTCGCGAAGCTCCCGGGCGTCGTCGACCCCGCCGTGCGAGGCCGCGTCGATCTCAACCACGTCCAGGTGGTTGCCGTCTCGGATCCGCAGGCACTGCTCGCACGTGCCGCACGGCTCGGCCGTCGGCGCCTGCTCGCAGTTCACCATCTTCGCGAGGATCCGAGCCGTGGAGGTCTTCCCCGTCCCGCGCGGACCGCAGAAGAGGAACGCGTGGGACAGGCGGTCCTCGCGAACGGCTCCCACGAGGGCCCGGACGACGTGCTCCTGCCCGATGACCTCGGAAGGGGACTGGGGACGGTACTTGCGATAAAGAGACTGGTAGGGAACCTCGTCCGCCACGTCTGCTTCCTTCCCCCCGGACATCACGAAAGTGGTGACCGTGCACTCGCCGTTGTCCACGTTCGGCTCGGTCGCCACTCGGACCGGTGGCTCCGGCCAGGCGTTCCCGCGGCACCCGCCATCGCCCGCTTACCGCTGCTACCTTCCGGTCCTGACGGGGTTCGCAGGTTGGCGTCGCGCGGGACCCGGCCTTCGTCGCTCCGTTCCCGGGGCGTTCCCGAACCGTACAGGCCGAAGGCGAGCATCGGCCCCGCTAGAGCGGGTTGCGGGTACAGGGCACCGCTAGCTCCCCACCTAGCACGGTCACCACAAGCGAGTATACGCCCGCCCGCTCACGAGGCGACGCGAGACGGTACGCTTGCCCGGTCCATGCGAGAACGAGGCCGCCACTCCGGGTTCGCCGCACAGGGAATCGCCTACGCCGGCGGCCGCTTCCTTCCCATGGAGGACGCCACCGTCTCCATCGCCACGCACGCGTTCAACTACGGCACCGGCTGCTTCGAGGGAATCCGAGCATACTGGAACGGCGACCATGAACAGCTCTATGTCGTAAAGCTGCTTGACCACTTTCGCCGCCTCGTTGCGTCCACCCGCGTGTTCCGCATCCAGATCGGTCACGACGCCGAGGAGCTCGCCGAGATCGCTCTGGAGCTCCTCCGGCGCAACGCCTACCGGGAGGACTGCTACGTGCGCCCCATCGCGTACAAGGCCTCCCCCGTCATTCGGGTCGGTCTGCTCGGCCTCGAGGACGCGTTCTGCTGCTTCACCGCGCCGATGGGCGCGTACCTCGACATCGAACGGGGGCTGTCCGTGACGATCTCGGGATGGCGGCGCAACGACGACAACGCCATCCCCGCCCGTGCCAAGGCCACGGGCGGCTACCTGAACGCGGCCCTCGCCGTCGCCGACGCACAGGACGCGGGGTTCGACGAGGCGATAATGCTCACGGGCGACGGCCACGTCTCCGAGGGGAGCGCGGCCAATTTGTTCATGATCATGAACGGCACGCTCGTCACCCCTGAGGTCGCCGACGACATCCTGGTCGGGATCACCCGCGGCTGCGTCAAGGCGGTCGCCGCAGACCTCGACATCCCGGTGGTCGAGCGCCGGATCGACCGGACGGAGCTCTTCGTCTCGGACGAGCTCTTCCTGTGCGGGACCGGCGTCCAGGTGGCCGCCGTCACGAGCGTCGACGGCCGGCCCGTCGGTGACGGCAAGTTTGGCGACCTCACCAGGGCGATCCGTGATCGCTACTTGGCCGCCGTCCACGGTGAGATCGACCAGTACCGCGACTGGCTCACGCCGGTCTATGCCGGGGACCATCCCCGCCGCTGAGGCGCTTCATCGTCGATGAACCACGGAACCGCCGTCGTATCCGTCATGAAGAACGCCATCAGGGCGTCCACGTTCTTCGCGCGGCCCAAGGGAGAGACGTGGGTGCCGTCAGGGTGGAAGTCCTCGCACCGCCAGATCAGGCCGTCGCTTCGCGGGTTCAGCCCGTCCGCCCAGAAGTACGGTCCCCAAGACAGCCACGGAGCTTTCACCGGGCCCCTCGCCGGGTCGAAGTTGAGCGCCGGATCGCCGTTCAGCTGACCCTCGACCAGCCACTTCACCGCGAACCCAGTCCAGTAGGCGAATGGCTCCGGGTTGAGCTTGGTGGTCGAGTATCCCGCGTAGGTGCGAGTGGAGACGTAGGCGACGCTCAGGCGAGGAAAGTGCTCCATCAGCGTGTGCAGGATCTCCACGAGATACCCCCGCAGCTCCTGGGGGTTCTGCGGCAACGTCTGAGTGCTGGGACTCCCGATCGTCGTCTTGATCCAGACCAGCCGAACCTGCCTGGGGGAGAGCCCGGCATCCGCGACGAACCCGTCGAGTGCCGGCCAGTAGTCATTGGTGGGATCAGCCACCTGCTCCGCGTCGGCCATGGCCGAAGCGCCGTTCACGATGACCAGGTGCGGATCCTTCTCGGGGTGGGCCTCCGCGACCGGGATCAGGGCCTTCGTCTCTCCAGCGGTGATCGAGACCCCGATGGTAACGAGGCCATACTTGCCGTTGGGGTCAGGCGCGCCCCTCGCGTCGACGGGCACGATGGCCCTGCCCCGGGCCAGGCCGGCCGCCGTGTGCGCCGCGGGACGAACATTCGAGCCGCCCGGGTACAGACCGCCCTGGTA
>JACDEY010000199.1 GCA_013816105.1 Actinomycetota bacterium | reverse complement strand
CCTGTACTCACCGCACGCCCATTCTAGGATGGTGCCGTGGATACACGAGCAGCAGCCCTAAGGTGGGCCGAGGTATGGACCCGCTCCTGGCCTCGAGGCGAGGTCGAGCCGATCGTGGTCCTGTACGCCGAAGAGGCCGTGTATCGGGCGCTTGCCTTTCGTGAGCCGGACGTCGGTCTGTCCGCGATCCGCCGCTATCTCACGGAGAACTTCGAGGCCGAGGAAGACGTCGAGTGCCGGTTTGGCGAGCCGCTCGTCGACGGCGACAGCGCGACGGTCGAATGGTGGGCGGGCTGGACGGAGGACGGGGAGTCCCTGACGATGGCCGGCGCGACGCTCCTGCGGTTCGACGACGAGGGCCAGGTGGTCGATCACCGCGATTACTGGAACCAGCAGGAACGGAGGTCAGCTCCCTATGCCGGCTGGGGTTAGCGCTAGGCCAGAGTGGCCGGAGGGAGCTCCGCCCAAAGCTCTGCTCGGTCTGCAGACAGGGCGTGCTCGGGGCAGCCTGGATCGAGCCCGAAGCGCGCTGCGCAGGCTTGTCCGGATCCGCTTAGGATTCGTCTCCCGTGTGGCATGGAAGAGGTCGCGGATCGGCTGACCAAGACGCATCCGCGGAGTCTCCCGACTACGAGGACGAGGCCCGTGCCGCCCGCTCGGCAGGCAGGAAGCTGGCCTCGTGGCCCCGGGTGTTCGCCTGCTGCAGTTGCGCCTCGTCCAGGGCCCCGATTCGCCGGAGCAGCTCGAGCTCGTCGCGCAGGTGCGTTCGCATCATCTCCGGGCCGTCCGTCGCGATCGTGAACGGGACGCCGTGCTCGTTGAAGGCTCGAAATATCTCCAGCAGCGCATCCTCGCCGGGCAGCGCTCTCGTCAGCAGGTTCGACGTCGGGCAGATCTCGAGCACGATGTTGGCGTCGCGCAGCGCGACCATCAGATCGGGGTCGCGCGCCGCGAGGATGCCGTGCCCGATCCGGTCGGGCGCCAGGGCCTCGACGACCTCTCCGATCTCGGCGAGGCCGTGCTCGCCGCCCTCCTCGCCGACGTGGATGGTCACGCCGAGGCCAGCGTTGCGGGCTTCCTCCACGAGTGGCGCGAGCTCCCGGTAGGGGTAGCGCGTACCGGCAGGGCGGGGCCCTGCGATGTCGACGCCCACGACGCCGCGCGGGGCGTAGCGGATCGCCTTCTCGACGATGATCCCGTTCTGGCGCTCGTCGAAGGTGCGATCCATCATCAGGATCAGGCCCGCGCGCACCTGCGGATACTCGAGGCTCGCGCGGTCGAGCCCCCGCACCGCAGCCATGATGATGTGGTCGAGGTCGCGCTCGCCGCCCCGGTTCCGCTTCATCGGATTGAACCGCAGCTCGAGCGTCGTGATCCCCTGCGAGCGGTACGCGCCGCCGATCGCCGCGTGCACCGAGCGCTCGACCGCGAGCGGGCTCGACTGGATCAGCTCGGTCCAGTGGTAGATGCGGTCGAGCGCGTCGAGATCCTCGACGCCCCGGGGGTCGGAGACGGTCACCAGCCGGTCGAACTCCCAGTAGTCCTTGACCGGAAGCGCGATGCCCTGCTCGTGCGCGAGGCTCCAGAGGATCTCGGATGCGACCGAGGCGCCGAGGTGGGTATGCAGCTCGGCAAGCCCTTCCCGCATGGGCGGAGTGTACGCCTTAAGGTGTCCAGCGCAGGCCCGAGAGGACGGTCGGGATAGTGTGACGCCGTGAGAGTCGGGATCGTGGTCCCGTACTCCTGGTCCTTCTGGGGGGCGGTCGTCGAGCACGCCGAGCTGCAGGCAGCGGCACTTCAGCGGCTGGGCGTCGAGACCCGCACGATCATGGGCAACGACCCGCCGGGACAGTTCACCCGGGTTCTTCATCCGCGCCTGGGACGCGGGGGCGCGCCGCCGCCGGACGTGATCCCGATCGGGCGCTCGGTGATCGTGCCGGCCAACGGGACGCTGCCGAACATCATTCTCAGCCCGCGGGCCGTGCTGCGCATCCGGCGGGTGCTCGAGCGCGAGCGCTTCGACATCCTGCACCTCCACGAGCCGATGACGCCGGTCACGTGCATCGCCACCCTTGCGCTCGCTCAGAGCCCCATGGTCGCGACGTTCCACGCCAGCGGCGAGCTCGGCTGGATGCGGATGGCAACGCCGGTGTGGGGCTTCCTGGCGGAGCGGCTCGACCATCGGATCGCCGTCTCCGATGCCGCGCGCACGGCCGCGGCGCGCTGGCTCCCCGGCTCGTACGAGCTCGTCCCGAACGGCGTGCTGATCCCGGACGAGGCCGAGGCCGGCGGAAGAGAGCACAAGGTCGTGTTCGCGGGCCGGCAGGAGGCCCGCAAGGGTCTGCAGGTCCTCCTGCAGGCCTGGCGGGACGTCCACAGCCGTACCGGTGCGCGCCTGAGCGTGGTGGGAGCCGATCCGCTCGCCGTCCGGCTGCTGACGACGAGACTCGGCGTCTCCACCGAGGGGATCGACGTGCACGGATTCCTCGAGCAAGACGGCTTGACGGCCGAGCTGCTCTCGGCCAAGGCGCTCGTCGCGCCCTCGCTCGGCGGGGAGAGCTTCGGCATGGTGCTGACGCGTGCATTCGCGTGCGCGACGCCTGTCGTGGCATCCGACATCCCGGGCTACCGTGACGTGATGACGCCGGAGACGGGACTGCTCGTGCCGCCCGGCGAGCCTCGGGCGCTGGCGGACGCGATCGTCTCGATGCTCGCGGACGAGCCACGGCGGCAGAGACTCGGGAGCGCCGCGCGGCAGCTCGCCTGCGAGCTCTACTCCTGGGACGACATCGCAGGCCGGCTCGTCGCGATCTACGAGCGCGTGATGCGTCGTGAGGCGGCGACGGTTCCGTGAAGGTGCGTCTCCCGGCCAGCTCCTGGGTGCGGGCGGCTCTCGTCCTGCCGTTCCTCGTAGCGACCGTCGTGCTCCTCTGGTGGCGCGGCCCCGACTGGGGAACCGTGATCGATGCCTTCACGTTCGTCCACTGGTGGTGGATCGTCGTCGCGCTCGGCCTGAACTTGCTGTCCGTCCTCGTACGTGCGATGGCGTGGCGCACGGTGGTGAACCAGGCACTGCCCGATCCCCACCCTCTCTTTCCACAGGTGTTCTCGGCGTTCGCCGTCGGTCTCCTGGCAAACGCCGTGCTCCCGGGTCGAATCGGCGAGCTGGCACGGGTCGCCGTGCTCACGCGCAAGCAGCCGCGTGGGCGGGGAGACACCGCCCGTCTCGTCGGGACGGTCGTGGCGCATCGCCTGTTCGACCTGATACCCGCCGTGTTGCTGCTCGCCTACGTGCTCCTGACCGCCAGAGTTCCCCGCTGGGCGATCGTGAGCCTGGTTCTCGTGACCGCCGTCGGCGCGGTCCTCTTCGTCTTCGCGCTCGCGAGC
>JACDEY010000198.1 GCA_013816105.1 Actinomycetota bacterium | reverse complement strand
GAACCTGCAGCGCATCGCCGCCTATTGGCGAGGCAGTGGAGAAAGAGCAGGCGCTCGATAGCGACGAGAAGGTGAGGGCGCGAAGGCGCCTGCACGCCTCGGTGACGTTCCTGGGGATGGTTCGCCTCGACGGCACCCTCGATCCCGAGACGGGAGAGACGCTGTTGACGGCTCTGCGTGCCGTCCTTGACGCGGAGTCCCGATCGAGTGGGGGCGAGGACCGGACGCCGGCCCAGCGCCGGGCCGACGCGCTCGGGGAGATCTGCCGCCAGTGGCTGGACTCCGCGGATCGGCCCACGGTGGGGGGCGAGCGGCCGCACGTCACGGTGACGGTCGGCGTGGACGCGATTAGTGGTGGCGGCTCGGGCGGAACGAGCGGCTCGGGCGGAACCAGCGAGCTCGACCACGTCGGCCCGGTAATTCCGGAGGTGGCTAAGCGGCTGGCGTGCGACGCCTCGATCAGGCGAGTCGTGATGGCCGCGCGCTCAGAGCCGATGGATGTCGGCCGTCGCACGCCCGTGGTGCCTCCCGGGATGCGCCGGGCCGTGATCCTCAGGGACCGCCACTGCCGGTTCCCGGGCTGTGACCGGCCCCACACGTGGTGCGACTCACACCACGTGGTCCACTGGGCCGACGGGGGGCCGACTGCGCTGCCCAACCTCGTGCTGCTCTGCCGGCGCCACCACCGGATGGTCCATCTCCGTGGAGGGTTCCGGTTGGAGCTCGCGGGTGGCCGACCGGTGTTCCGCCGACCCGACGGGTCGGTACTTGCGGATCGCGCCCCTCCGTAGGGCTCAACACCTGACCGGCCGGCGGGATAATCGAGAGCCGTCTTGTGAAGGGGAGCCGTCTCGGGAAGGGAGCCTCGATGATCACGATTCGGCGCAACAGGGAGATCCACGACGTGGATGGCGGGTGGTTCCGCGCCCGGTGGCATTTCTCGTTCGACAGTTACCGCGATCCCGAGAACGACGACTTCGGGGCGATGCGGGTCTTTAACGACGACCGCCTGGTCCCCGGAGCCATCTGGCCCCTGCACCCTCACAAGGACATCGAGGGGCTCACCTACGTGGTGGAGGGAACGTTTCGCCACGAGGACGACATCGGGGGGGCGCCCGGCCCGTTGCACGCGGGGTCCGTTCAGCGCATGACACTGGGATCCGGGGCCTGGCACTCGGAGCAGAACGCGTCCCAGACCGAGCCGATGCGTTTCATCCAGATATGGATCCTGCCCGACACGGCCGGCCTGCCTCCCGGGGTGGAGCAGCGCAGGTTCACTCGCGAGGATCGGACGAACCGGTTGCTGAAGGTGATCGGCCCCGAAGGAGACAGCGTCGTAAAGGTCCACCAGGACGCTTCCGTCCACGTCGCTTCGCTCGAGCCCGGCGTGGAGGTCGCACATCCTCTGGGATCCGAGCGCGGCGCCTACGCCTACCTGATCGAGGGAGCGGCCAGGCTTGATGACCAGGACGTCTCCACCGGCGATGCGGCGAAGGTACTGGAGCAAGAGCAGCTTCGGATCCGCGCCAGAGAACCGAGCGAGCTCATCCTGGTCGATGTCCCGATGCGGTTCGAGCGGGTCGGGGTCTGGGGCCGGTAACCGAGCCGGCAAACCGAGCCGGGTCCGCGTGGAAGACTACGTCCGGCCACGCCGGGCCAGGGGCTGCTCGCGCACGAGCCCGTAGCCCGGACCATGGATCACGCGGACGACACGAGCCGGAACCTCGGCCCGCAGCCGCAGGTTTCGCGGCTCCCCTCCCGGCGGCGCCACGAGAGTGTCGCCCCGGCCCAGGCGCTCGCCTCCGTCCTCGGCGCGGATCTCTCCGTCGCGGACGCTGACGAGTCCTCCCTCGCCCGCGGCCAGCTCGAGGATCAGGGCGGCTCCGAGGTCCAGGTGGGAATCGGTGAACAGGCGGATGTCTCCGTTCACGCGCAGCGGCGAGCGCGGCCCGACGAGCTCCTTTGTTCGGACCCCGGCGGCCTCGTCGTAGCGCGGCGCATCGGCGTCCCGCAGGGCGTTGAAGGCGGTCTGCTCGGGGATGGGGTCGGTGCCGTAGACGAGGATGTAGGCGCGAGTGTCGACGTCCCCGTGGTTCCACTCCGAGTGAACCATGCCGTGCTGGCCCTCGGTGAACTGGCCCACATCACCCGTCTCCATGTGCCCCGTGATGTGGTTCAGCGCGTCGTCGTGGTCGAGCTGCCCCTGCTCGATGTAGAAGAGACGCTCGTTGTGTCGGTGTGGGTGATGGCCGATGCCCAGGCCCGCCTCGATGACGGAGTCGTGAACGGTGATGAGAGGCCCCGAAGCCTGAATGGGCACGAAGGGGCCGATCGCCTCGACGGCGGTCAGTCCGGGCATGCCGAAGTCGGGCTCACCGAGAACGACGTGGTCCTCGGGCCGGAGAACCAGGTAGGGGCGGGAGGTGACCTGCACGCCCGCTAACCGGTCGGACCGATCGCCGCTCTGAGTGGTCATCCAGCTGCAGCCGGGGTGGAAACACCAACCCCTCCGCGCGTCTCGGCCCCGAATCGCTTCTTCTCCTTGGCAAGGTCCAACCTGCCGATCGTGGTGCGTGCGGCGAGGACGTCCTCGTCGATGAGCTCCGCCGGAACGAGCCAGCAGACCTCGAACTCGAGGCCGTCCGGGTCCCTGGCGTAGATCGCCTTGGTCGTCGAATGGTCCGAGGCGCCGGTGAGCGCGCCCAGCCCTTCGAGCCTCGTAGAGATGCGCTCCAGCTCCTTGAGCGTATCCACCTCCCACGCGAGGTGGTACAGACCAACGCTGGTGCGCCCTGCCGGCGATGGTCCCGCCGCCGCGCCAACCTCGAACAGGGCCAGATCGTGGTCATTGGTCGAACCCGGCGCCTGCAAGAACGAGGCGCCCGGGAACCCACCGACCTGGCGGAAGCCGAGGGCCTCTCCGTAGAAGGCGACGCTTCGCGCAACGTCGCGGACGTACAGAACCGCGTGATTGAGGCGCTGGACCGGCATGCTTCTCCCCGTGGGACGACTCGGTGGCTTCGAGGCCCCGAACGTCCGTGAGGGGCTCGCTATTCCCGTTCGCCGTCCGCTGTGACCGGCCGACCGCCGGCCAAGGCCATGGTCTCTTTACCCTGCCCTTACCGTCCGCTGGCGCATCTCGCACGTTCCCGATGCGATAGTAAGAGGGCTCATCTAGCCGGTGAGCCGCGCCCGTGGCGCCCGTAACAAGGGAGAGCACTTCGATGTCCAAGCGTGCCGCCATTCTTCTCCTCGCGGTCGTGGCGCTCGCCGCCGCCCTCGCCCCCGGGGCCTGGGCGCAGCCGGCATCGCCCGGGGTGCGTTCGACCGGGCCGCCGGCCGCGGGCCAGGAGGTCCCCACCTACATCGTTGAGTTCCTGCCCAACCCCGACCCGGAGCCCGGCACCAATC
>JACDEY010000197.1 GCA_013816105.1 Actinomycetota bacterium | reverse complement strand
CAACTGACGCTCGCATTGGCCGCCGGCGCCGTCGTCGCGAAGCGCAACCTGATCAAGATCAAGCGTCTTCCCGAGGTCCTGATCTGGACCACGATGTCGCCGATCATGTTCGTGGTGCTCTTCGCTTACGTCTTCGGGAACTCGATCCAGATCGGTGGGGGAGTGAGCTACCGCGAGTTCCTGATCGCGGGGGTCTTCGTCCAGACGGTGATCTTCGGCTCAACGTTCACGGGCGCTGGCCTTGCCGACGACATGACCAAGGGCATCATCGATCGCTTCCGGTCACTGCCCATGGCGCGCTCAGCGGTACTCGTCGGCCGCACCGGGAGCGACATCCTCTACAACTCGATCTCGATCTTCGTGATGACGCTCGCCGGCTTGATCGTCGGATGGCGCATCAGGACTTCGCCGCTCGAGGCGATCGGAGGATTCCTGCTCCTGCTGCTCTTCTCGTATGCGGTCTCCTGGATCATGGCGTACGTCGGCCTCAAGGTTTCGAGCGTGGAGGTCGTCCAGAACGCGTCCTTCATGTTCATCTTCCCGATCACGTTCATCGCCAACACGTTCGTGAATCAGGACTCCTTGCCCGGACCGCTACGGGTGTTCGCGGAGTGGAACCCGGTCTCGTCAGTGGCGCAGGCGGTTCGCGAAGCTTTCGGCAATACGGGTGGGCTGCCGGAACCGGATGTGTGGTCGCTGGCCAATCCGATCCCATACACGATCATCTGGGTAGGGATCATTCTGGCGATCTTCGTCCCGCTGTCGGTGCGGCAGTACAAGAAAACGACTTCCCGCTGAGGAGATGCGACCGAACGACGGATCCTTGAGCTCCGCTCCGTCAAGGGTGTTCACGAACGCCTGGGCCCGCTTGTGTTCGGGCTTCACTGGCTCCTGAGTGACTCGGTTACCTCCAGCAGCTCAGCGCAGTTTAGGTCGCCGCCGACCGTGACGATGAGGTCGTCCGTGAGCGCCGACAGAGGAGGGATTGCGCGTGACGAGGACCAACTCTGAAGGGCATTACCCGGAGACATCAACACTATTGATCTCTTGACGTCCCAGGGTCCAGAGCCTTAGAGTCCCCCAGTCATGCGAGCTACCGGCCAGTTCATCGGACGGGCGTCAGTCGTTCAGCAGGCGTCTGACCGGCTGGTGCAGATGATCGACCTGGGGGAGTTCCAGCCCGGCCATCGCCTGCCGTCAGCCGAAGCCCTCGCTGCGGTTCTGGACGTGAGCCGTCCCGTGGTGCTGCAAGCCTTGCAGCTGCTCGAGGTTCGGGGGCGGGTGCTAGTTCGCCATGGGAGCGGAACATGGGTGGCGCCTGCCACGCCCGGCCACGTCGGGGCGAGACTGGCGGAGGTCTGGAAGAACCGCTCCGAGATCCTGCAGAAGCTCGTCATCCGAGAGCTTCTCGAGGTCGGTGTGGCGAGACGCCTCGGTGCTCGAGGTCTGTCCCCCGAACGGGTGGCGAAAGCGATGGATCTGATGGATGCGATGGAGGCGGCGTCCGACAAAGCGGTCCTCCGACGCCTGGACTCCGAGTTCCACTCCACGCTGGAGGCCGGCTGCGAGCTCCCGCTTCTGGAGGCCATCTTGCTCGACGCGCGTGCCGCCGTGGCCGCGACGTTCGAGTTCCTGCCATGGCCTTCGCAGCGGGTTGGCGCGTCAAATGTCGAGCATCGCCGCTTCCTGAAGGCCATTGTGTCCGCTGATCCCGAAGCGGCCGAGGAGGCTATCAGGGATCACATGTCCCTCGCCACGACCCTCGTCGAGCGTCTCCTGGTCGGCGACGGCCATGCGCTTCTGGAAACAATCCCCGGAGCGGGCGTCATCGGCGCCGCTTCAGCGACCTCGTTGAACGGAGGTGACTGGAATGTCAAGGACTGAGGGCGGTTGTGCCAGCGCGATGTCAGTTCGTGTCGCGCCGCCCCACCGTGCGGGTACGGTCGCGGCCATCATCGCCAGCTGCGTGCTGCTGGTTGGAGCGGCTCCGAACGGGACGACGGGTGTTGGAGAGCCGGTCGCGGTGTCGGCGCCAGACCTGTCCGTGGCGGAGTTCTCGGCCGCGACCGGGCCGAGCGACCCGTCCCTGATGGTGGCGAGTGCGATCGACAACGACGCGCCGGGGCCGGAGACTCATTGCGCCGTCTACGTGTCGCGATCGGGGGGGAGCAAGTGGTCCGAAGTTCCAGCCTGGCCGACCGGACCGAACTTCGGCCCCGTCTATGATCCATGGGTCGACGTCGGCGTCGACGGCCGGCTGCATGCCTCCTGCATCTACCTAACGAGGTTCGGCCCGAGGGTGGGCTACGTCCAGAGCGAGGACCAGGGCCGGACGTGGACGGAGCCCAGCCTGGTCACTCCGCTGCCAGGCTCCTTTCACCGGCAGAGCGCCGACAAGAGCGCGCTGGAGGTGGCGAGCGACGGGACGATCTACGCGTGCTTCACGCAGGTGATCTCACCGCAGCAATTGCAGCGCACCCTCGCCGTATCGCGCTCCGAGGATCAAGGGAACACCTGGATCACCCAGGACACCGGGATCTCTGGGTTCTGCAACGGCCTGGCTGCGACCGCCGATGGAGTGGTCACGGTGGCGTTCCTCGGCAACGGGCTGCAATACGGGACCGTCACCAGCACCGATGACGGGGACACATGGAGCCCTCCGGTGATGCTGGGCGAGATGTGGGCCGGCAGCCTGGAGCTCCCTTCGATAGTTCGTGACGGTGGCGGCCGAACGATCGTCGGCGAGGTCGCGGGCCCCGGTTCGCCCCGACTGGAGATCTCGGTCGAGGACAACGCGGGTGAGCTGATCCGGCAGTACGCGCTGGCTCGGCCGCCATCGAGCACCTGCGATACGGGGCGCTTCATCCAGCCCGCCGTGACGGCGCCGCCCGCAGGCAGCGCCGCCTTCCAGGTTGCCTGCAAGATCGATCCCACCGAGGATTTGCCGGGTCGGCAAGAGGTGTGGCTGTACACGGACATCAGTCCCGGGTCGGCGACCCCACCCGTCCAGGTGACGGGGTTCGACATACCACCGTTCGACGGTCCGCCCACGCCGTTCGTGCGGCGCTTTCCCGACGGTGGCGACTACTGGGAGCTGACGTGGAAGGCCGGCGGTTGGCTCAGCATGTGGATCGATCCACGCACGGGAGGGGGGCCCGGTGTGCTCATGGCGGCACCGGTGATGTCTGGTTAGTCTCGAATCGCCAGCAACTCCCGCCGTCGGTGCGGGGCGGTACAGTGCCCGGGTGATCGAGATCCTCCACCCCGCCGTTCGGACGTGGTTCGGGCGGAGGTTTCCCGACGGGCCAACCCTGCCGCAGGCTGGCGGCTGGGCTGAGATCGCCGCGGGCCGCGACACGCTGATCGCGGCGCCGACGGGCTCGGGCAAGACCCTCGCCGCCTTCCTGGTGTGCAT
>JACDEY010000027.1 GCA_013816105.1 Actinomycetota bacterium | reverse complement strand
CTTCAGGACGTGGTCATCGAGAACGGCTCGATCCGCGTCTACGTGCTCCTCACGATCGCGGGTTGCCCGCTCAAGGACCGCATCAACACCGACGTGACGAACGCGGTTCGCCCCGTACTGGACCCCGGACAGCGCGTCGAGGTCATCCTCGGGACCATGACCGAGGAGCAGCGGCAGCGCATGGTCACCGACCTTCGCGGCGGGCGGCCTCCTCAGCAGCAGCAAACTTTCTTCGACGATGGAAAGACCACGGTCATCGCCGTCGCGTCCGGCAAGGGGGGCGTTGGGAAATCCTCGGTGACAGTCAACCTCGCGGCTGCGCTCGCGGCCGAAGGCAGGCGCGTCGGCGTCGTGGACGTGGACGTTTGGGGGTTCTCGGTTCCCCGCATGATGGGCGTCTCGGGACACCCCGTCGCCTTCAACAACATGATCATGCCGCTCGAATCCCACGGCGTGAAGATCATCTCCATGGGGTTCTTCGTGCCGGAGGAGACGCCGGTGATCTGGCGGGGACCGATGCTGCACAAGGCCGTCCAGCAGTTCCTCGGTGACGTGTACTGGGGAGAGCTCGACTTCCTGCTGGCGGACCTGCCGCCCGGCACGGGCGACGTGTCCATCTCCATGGCCGGGTTCCTGCCCGGCGCCCAGATCCTCGTGGTCACCACGCCCCAGGAAGCCGCCCGAAAGGTGGCCGAGAGGGCGGGCAAGATGGCGACCCAGACGCGGCTTCGGGTGGCTGGCGTCATCGAGAACATGTCGTACTACGTCTGCCCGCACTGCGGGGAGCAGGAGGACATCTTCGGTACCGGCGGAGGCGAGATCGCGGCCGAGACGCTCGGCGTGCCGCTCTTCGGCCGGATCCCGCTGACGGCAGAGCTCCGAGCCGGGGGCGACACCGGGACGCCGATCGTTGTCTCCGCCCCCGATTCCCCCGCCGGCGTCGCGCTCCGCCAGGCGGCACAGCTACTGGCGCAGCAGACGAGAACGAGGATCCGCAAGCCGCTCGCGATCACCATGGCGCCCGGCGGCGGCCCCGGTGGCCCGAACGGAGGCGGATCGCATGCCGGCCACCCCCATTCGCCGGCGGCGTCGGCGCATTCCGGTCACAGCCACTAGGCGACGGGAGGCGCCTGAGGCCCTCCGGTTCTCAGGCGGGCTCGATGCGCAAGACCTCCCCGCCGAGCGAGATCACGTAGAGCTCTCCGCCGGCGTCCTCACCGAAGGAAGCGAGGTTCGGAACCGTGATGCCGAGGGATCGCTCGGCCACCACGCGTCCGTCCTGTTGCCGCAGGGCGGTTAGCTCCCCGCCACAGAAGTCGGCGAACACGTAGGCCTCGTCCAGTTCGGGAATCTCCGTTCCGCGGTACACGTATCCCCCCGTGACCGCACATCCCTCCGCGTACTCGTAGATGGGCGGCTCGGTGTCCGAGGGCGGGGCGCCGGGATAGAACCGACGTGTCCCCTCGAACCAATTCCAGCCGTAGTTCGCGCCGCCCGGCGCCCCAGCCGGCTCGAGGTCGATCTCCTCGACCGCGCTCTGCCCGACGTCCCCGATCCACAGGTCGCCGGTCTCGCGGTCGAACGAGTAGCGCCATGGGTTGCGGAGGCCGTAGGCCCAGATCTCCGGCCGGCCGCTGTCCGTGCCAACGAAAGGGTTGTCGGGAGGGATGCCGTAGGGCATTCCGTCCGCGGGCCTTGGATCGATCCGAAGCATCTTGCCGAGCAACGTGTCCAGCGACTGGCCGTTGCCGTGGGGGTCCCCGCCACTCCCGCCGTCGCCCAGACCGATGTAGAGCATTCCGTCGGGGCCGAACGCAAGGTTCCCCCCGTTGTGGTTCGCGTACGGCTGATCGACCGAGAGGACCGAACGGCGGGAGCCCGGGACCACGCCGTCGCCGCTCATGGCGAACTCGACCACCTGTGTGTCGCCGTTCAGGTCGGTGTAGTTCAGGTAGAGGAAGTCACCGGCCGGAGAGAAGGCCAGACCGAGAAGCCCCTGCTCCCCCCCGGCCGTGATGTCGGCCGAGAGATCCAGAAGGGCCTCTGGGTCGGCGCCGTCGCGGACAATGACCACCCGCCCACCCTGCTCGGCGAAGTACAGCGAGTCATCCCCCTCCCGCACCGCCATGGCAAGCGGTTGGTCGAGAGTCGTGACCGGGGCGAGGCGGATCCGCACGGCGTCCAGGTCGCCCCGGGCGGTAGGAGAGTCACTCGCGCCGCCCGATGGCCTGGTGGAGGGGGTCGTCGAGCCGGCCGTCTCCGGTGGGAGTCCGCTCCCCTGCGACCCATCGGCGCCGGCCACCGGCGGATCCTGCGGGCCGCAGGCCGCCGAGGCCACGACGAGCCCCAGCAGCAGCAGGGAGCCGATCCTTCCCCTCATGGGGCCAGCATAGGGACGGTCCCGGGTTTCGGGCGAAGCGGGTGGCGGTCACCGCACGGACTCGGCAACAAGGAGGGCTTGCGAGAGGGTCAGCCCCGATTCGAGACGCAGCGTGAGGCCTCCCTGCTCCCACAAGAGGACGTTTCCCGAGACACGGACGGTGTCGGCCACGGCGCGTCCATCGGGATCGAGGTAGTAGACGAGGTGGGGCGCCCCGGCGATCCAGTAACCCTGCCCGCCGTTCACGGTCAGGTATCGAATGGTCGTGCCGCCCGTCCGCAGGTACTTGCCCAGCTGCTCTCGATCGACCTCGCCGCGCAGCTCGGTTAGCAGCATCCCCACGCCAGTAGTCCGAACTTCCGGAAGGCCCACGCGGGGCCGGTACACGAGGGTGACCTGCCCCTCGGCGAACCGGTGGCTCAGGTACACCTCGTCGGGCTCGCGCCCTGCGGGGGTGAGGACCCGGTAGGGCACCGCCGCGCGCGCCTCCGCCAGCGTCACGAGCTCCCCGAGCTGAAGCGTCGAGAGGTCCCGCGGACTCGGCGGGCCTTCCGAGCCGACGGTGATGCGAACGCCCCGAAGGCCGAGCCATCCCGCGATCGCGTCCCGTGCCGAAGGGGAAACGAACAGCAGCCCCGCCAGCAGCACGAGGACCGCCGCGAGCCCCGCGGCAACGGTTCGCCAGCTTCGAACCGGAAACGTCCTCTTCAGACGCATCGGGAAGCTCAGGGTCCGCGCGATGGCGCCCGAGCGCCCGGCGCGCGCGTCCTCGAGTCGCCGCATCACCGCGAAGGCAACCGGAGTCGCGGTCGGGTAAGCGAGGCTTCCGCCCAGCCTCCGCAGCCCTTCGGCGAGCACGTCGTCCGGCCCGAGGCTCGATACGCGCTCAGTCACGACGGGCCTCCTCTCGCGAGCCGGGGCGACTCGCCGCGAGCGGTGAGGCTTCCGCCGCCCCGCGCAAACGAGCGAGCGCGCGCGACAGCCGGGACTTCACGGTCCCTCGCGCGCACCCGAGCGCCTCGGCCATCTCGGCTTCGGACAGGTCGAAGAAGAACCGGTAGGCGATCACGAGCCGGTCCTCGGGACGAAGGAGGTTCACCGCGTCGAGCAGCTCCCGCTGCTGCTCCAGGGCGAGGGTCGCGACCTCCGGGGATGGGGCCGCATCCTCCGGGGGGCGACCCTCGGTCGCCTGGAGCGCCAGGTTCGCCTGACGGCGGGCCGCGCGGCGCCGGTTGATCGCTTCGTTGGCGACGATGCGCAGGAGCCACGGGCGAAACGAGGCTCCCGAGCGGAATCGAGCCAGCGACATGTACGCCTTAACGAACGCCTCCTGCGCGGCGTCCTGGGCATCGGCGCTTCCGGCGACGACGTACGCCGTGCGAACCGCCACGTCCTGATACTTGCGCACGAGCTCCTCGTAGGCTCCGACGTCGCCGCGCTTCGCCCGTTCGACGAGTTCAGCTTCCTCCAATGGCCGGCCCTCCATGGAGATCCGCCTTTCCTACGCGCGCGGATCGGATCCGGTTCCCGCGCGCCCGGGGCGCGGCGAGGGAGAAAGGCTCAGCCGGGCGTGAGAGGCGCCGGGGCGGGGGCATCCGAGGCCCCGACGGGACGTTTGCGATGCATCATGAACCAGGCCACCGCGACCAGACAGATCCCGAGGACCATGACGCTCGCCCACTGGCTGCCGGTGAGGCCGAAGAATCGCTTGTCGACGCGCAGGAAGTCCGTGATTATCCGGACGGTTCCGTACCAGGCTCCGAAGGTGAGGGTGAGCGCCCCGATGTGATGGCGCCGGCCGTTCAGGTAGAGCAGCAGCAGCACGAGGAGGATCGTGCTCCCGAAGTCGTAGAGGGCCGTCTGATGAACTCCAACGCCCTCGGCGACGGGCGCCCCGGACGCGGCATGCAGGCGGGCGGCGCCGCGGGTGAACTCCTGGAATTGCCCTCCGAAAAGCGTGGCGCGGCAGACCCCGGCGAATCCGCATGCATACCCGGAGGGGTCGCCGCCCTCGTAGCGAAACGCGAGCAGCCACGAGGTTGGCTTGCCCAAGTGGTCGCCGATGATCAGATCGCCGATCCGCCCGATGATGATCCCGAGGCCGATGCCGATGACGGCGGGGTCCATGGCCCGCAGGAAGGGGATTTCGTGCTTTCGCAGCACCGGGAAGGTGAAGATTATCGAGCCGAAGATCCCGCCGATGAGGCTGATGCCGCCCTTCCACACCGCAAGGACGTCACCGAACGTCTCCAGGCCGGGCTCGCCGAAGTGGGCCAGGACGTAGAAGGCACGGGCGCCGACGATGGCGCCGACGAGCGCCCAGAGCACGAGCGACCCGCTGCGCTCATCCGAGATCCCGCGCTTGCGGGCTTCGGCGATGAAGACGTAGGACCCCGCCATGTAGCCGAGGGCGATCCCGAGGCCGTGGGGGGAGACGGCGAAGTCCGAGCCGAACCGGATCCGGTCCAGCACCTCCCAGCCGATGGATCCCAACAGGGCCAGCATGTCGATGCTTACTGTAGCGGCGCGCTCACGTCGGGGAGGCGGCGGAGCACGGAGGGGCTCACGAACGACGACCATAGATCCGCCACTCCACGACCCAGCAGGAGCCCCCCCGCGACGTCCGCCGGAAAATGCACGCCCAGGTACACGCGTGAGAGCCCGACCACGCCGGCCAGCGCGACAATGCCAGCCTTGCCTGCGGGCGGTGCGCCGAGGTCGCGGGTCGCCACGCTCACGAAAGTGAGCAAGACGGCGGGGTGGCTGCTCGGCCAGGTGGTTCCCCTCGGTTCTCGGATCAGAAGCCGAAGGCGTTCGAGAGCCACGTAGGGACGCGGGCGCAGGACGATCCGCTTGAGCGCCTGCCCGAGAGCCCACATCGCACTCGCCGCCCCCAGGGCGTCGAGCGCCTCGCGGCGGCGGCCAAGCCGAATGATCATGAACGCCGCACCGACCGATGCCCAGATGGAGCCGAACTCCGTCACGCCCTTGAAGAACAGATCCGCCGAACGCCCGCCGTTCCCGTTCACCTTCCGAAACAAGCGGACGTCGAGGTCGTGCCCACGTCCCTTCGCCGTCGCGACGGCCACCCCGATGGCGGCCGTGCCGGGCACAACGGGGAACCACCGACGCTTCATGTAGGCGCGGCGGACCGAGAAGCCAAGAAGCGAGGCCGGTTGGGCGGCGGAAACCACGTCATGGGAAGGCGTCAGCTTATAGGCTTGTCGGCGTCTCACCGTTCGCCGTACCCATCCCCACGGGGTGCCGGCGTTTCGCACGAGGAGGGGTTTCATGCATCGCGAAGGATCCGACGAGCCGCCCGCCCGATCCGAACCTACAGCGGTCGCGGGCGGCCCGGGCGAAGAGGCCATCGGTGTCACACCGGAGGACCGGCTGCACCTTCGGGAGCTCCAGAAGGAGCGGCGCTCCAGGGTTGTGAAGGCGCTGGTCGCCCTGGTCCTCGCGGTCCTACTGATCATCTTCATCATCGCCAACTCTCAGGATGTGCCCGTGAACTTCGTCTTCTTCGAGCGGGAGGTGCCGCTCATCTGGGTCATGTTCGGGTGCGCGGTCCTCGGTGGGCTGGTCGGCTTTCTCATCGGGAAGCCCGGGAAGCAGGTTCGGCTGCATCGGCGCCCGAAGGAGCCCCCCGAGCGGAAGGGACGGTAGGGCGGCAGTCCGGAGCGCTCGCCGGCCGCGGACCGTCAGCCCGCTTCGATCTGACGCTTCTGGCTGAACGTTCCCCTCCGAAGCATGGCCCGAGCCCCGAGCAGGCGCACGGCCCGCGCCGCGACCCTGCCCATGGCCCCGCCGCGAAAACGGTACTGGACGCGATGGCGGAGCCGGGACCTAGATCCCTGTAGCGGTTCGACCCATGTCTCCACGATGCCCTCGATCACGCCGGTGAGCCGCACCTTCGCGTACTCGGGCGCCCGCACCTGGAGCACCCGCGCCGTGACCGAGACGGTGAAGCCGAAGAACCGTACGTCCGTTCGGTACTCCGTTCCCTCGCTCACGCCCTCCTCGGGGACATCGCGGACAGAGACGACGTGGGAGTCCCACAGCGGCAGGTTGCGGGGGTCCGAAACGACCCTCCACACCTCCTCCGGCGGCGCCTCGATCTCAACCCTCGCCCCCACAACGGTCATCGTCGATCCTCGGTCACGATCCTCACTCCCGTGACGGTCCCGGCCCTCCATCCCGACCACCACACGACTCGCGTGGGCCGCAGTCGCACCAGCGATTCGTTCCCATCAGGCTGGCCCCCCAGCCGCTCCGCCAGCCCACGGCGGCCACGCCGCGTTACCGGGAGCGAGAAGACCTGGGCCTCGCCCCGGAGCAGCATGCCGGTCATCGCGGAAGCGCGCCACCGCGAGGCCCGGTCGACCGCCAGCCCGGCGCGCGCATTCGCATCCACCCGAGCAAGATCAAGGACGCTCGCCGGGAGCGTGGCGTCGTAGGAACCCTCCGATCCCACCCTTCTCCAGCGGACCGGAAGGACCGTCTCGCATCCGCCCGCGTCGGTGGCGAGCGCGCCGACGCCCGACGTGCCCACGGCGTCGCGGACGGCCGGTGGCACCTTCCCGTCGATCCCCCGTGAGCCGGGGAGACGAGCGAAGCTCGACCGGTACCGCGTCCCGCCCATCCACTCGCCCCAGGCCTCCAGGATTCCGCCTTCGAAAAGGACCCGTCCGGCGTCGAGGCGCAGCTCGGCGAAGACACGGCCCGGCGGGGTCCAGGCCAGGGGGACGTGCCGAGCATCGACCGCGTAGCCGGCGAAGAAGCGGGCGTTCTTGAGCGTGAAGCGCGTGGCCGCGCGAGCGATGTGAGGCGCGAATACGGCCGCGGCCGGCCAGGACAGGGGATCCAGAGCGTCGAAGGTTCGAACGGTGCCCCGGAAAGTCACCGCCCGCCCGCCCACTACGACGAGGCCCGCGACCCGCGCATCCCGCCGCCAGGACCGGGCCTTGACGGAGCTCCGCGCCGTCGTCACCCAGATCCGTCCGCCGGAGAGCACGTACACCACGGGCGTCACGTGCGGCCCGTCGGGCGTCGGCACCGCGACGTAGCAGAGGCGGCCGCCATCGAGGATGGACCGGGCCGCCGGAGGAAGCCCGGCCGTCACGAGGCGGAGGCCGGCGCCTGTGACATCCCGGACCGGGGGGCGGGGGGAAGCGAGCGGTCGTTCGGCGGCCTCACGATCATCAGCGCCGTCCAGATCGAATGACACACGATGCTCGCGAGGACGCCATGCGTCCAGAGGGCAAGCCCGCCCCAGACCGCTCCACCGACGATGGCGCCGGCGATCACCGGGAGGCCGCCGCTCGCGGCGTTCGCGAGCACATAGGCCGCCCACGCCAGTGCGGCCCCGGCGGGCCAGCCCAGCGTCTGGGCCAGACGCGTCTGGAAGAGCCCTCGCCAGAACACCTCCTCGAACGGCGCCACCACGAGGCCGGACAGAAGGAGGGCCGCGCCTAGGGAGAACCCTCGTCGCTGGTCATAAACGTCGGCGACGTGACGTTGGAACGCGCTCCAGCGCCGGACTACCAGGACGAACCCGATGGTCGCGAGGTAGAAGGCGACCCCGGCCAGGGCGCCGGCGACTAGCGCCGTCGTGACGCCGACGCGAGGGGAGAGCGCGACCCGTCCTGTGGTAAGCGAGGCGAGTCCCGCCCCTCCCAGGATGATCGCCATGGCGGTGAACACACTCGCCTTGCCGGCTCTCACCCACGCCCAGGCGAAAACCACCCCGAGAGCGCCGAGGGCCATGATCGCGAGGCTCAGCACGGAAGCTCCCCCCTCACGGCAGGAACCGAAGCTTCGCCGTGAGCTCCGCCCAGAAGGCGGTGATCACCGCCAGGTAGAAGAACCCCGTCGCCGACTGGACGGCGGTTGGCCGGGTGCCCCTGAGCGCCAGGAAGATGAAGAGCCCGATCAGGCCGGTGCACGCGACCATCCCGAGCGCGATCCACGAGGCGGTTCCCGCGAGGCCGAGGAGGGGATTCAAGCTGCCGGAGGCCGTGGATCCCGGGCGGGCGCTCTCGCCTAGGCCCCCGGCTAGGAGCGCCAGCGCCTCCAACGCGACAGCCGCGATGAGTAGCCAGGCCATCCGCAAGATGGGCCCCCTCGGGAGCTTCCTGTCGGTCAGGTACCAGTGTCCGAGGAGCAGGCCGTCCAGCACCGCCCCCGTGAAGAGTGCCCCGGCGAGGAGCTGGAAGAACGAGAGCGCGAGGGACTCGCCGGTGGCCATGGCGAAGGCCCAGAGCATGGCCCCCGCCAGCGGCACGGTGGCGATGCCGACGACCCTGGCCGCGCCCGGGCTCCTGAAGAGCATCAGGCCGATCCAGAGCAGCGTGGCGCCCGTCAGGGCGACGGCGAGCGTGATCGCAAGGCTGCCTCCGGGAGTCCGGTCCGGGTCGAAGCCCGCGGCGGCGGCCGCGGCGGTCCCCGCGGCGAGGGCCAGCACGACCCCACCCGTGAGGTAGAAGAAGCCTCTCCTCACCTCCCGCCACATCGGCGTGAGGAACAGGAGGGCCGCACCC
>JACDEY010000196.1 GCA_013816105.1 Actinomycetota bacterium | reverse complement strand
CTCTGGAGCGGTTCGTGAGGTCCTCGGGATCGCCCTCTACCGCGCGGGACGCTACCGGGACGCGCTTCAGGAGCTGCAGGCCTACCGCCGGATCACCGGACGCGTCGACCAGAACCACCTCGTGGCCGATTGCCTGCGCGCGATCGGCGCGCCCGAGAAGGCGGTCGCGGCGGCCCGCGAAGCGATGTCCACCCGAATCTCCGAGGAGGTTCGCTCCGAGGCGGCCGTGGTCGCGGCCTCTGCCCTGGCGGACCTCGGCCGCACGGAGGAGGCCCTCGCCGTCCTCAGAGGCTTCGCGACGTCCTCGGGGTCGGCCCGCCCGTTCGATCTTCGCGTCTGGTACGTGCGCGGCGACATCCTCCAGCGATCCGGTCGCAACCGGGAGGCGAGGGAGGAGTTCGGCCGAGTGGTGCGCCACGACGCCCAGGCGTTCGACGCCATCGAGCGGCTCGAAGCGCTCGGCGGCTGAGCCGGGTACGGCATACAGCCGCCCCCGTCACCCGCCGGAGGCCGCCCGGCTCTTCAAATATCGCATGATTCCCATCGCGTTCATCTCCACGCTCGACAGCAGTTCGTATCGCTCGACCCCCAACCCGCGATCGAGCGCCGACTGAAGCTCGGGGGCGGTTCGTTCGCGCAGGAACTCTGTGACCCCCGAAAGGTCCGCGCCGTGCGTCATCGCCTCCCGTACGAAGCTCGTCCAGCGGCGCAACCGCTCGATGGCCGTCTGGCAGAGCTCCTCGACTTCCGGCGCAGGCCCGAAGTGGCTGAACAGGAGCAATGACGGGTTCGCCTCTCTCACCCGCTCGACGCTGGCGACGGCGAGCTCCAGGTCGAACTCGGGCGGAGGCGTGGCCGGCCGCAACACGCCGGCGTCCGACAGGAAGACTCCCAGCGCGTCCCCCGTGAACAGGGCTCCCGTGTCGGAGTCGACGAAGCAGACCTGATGGCTGGCATGTCCCGGCGCATAGATCACCGAGAGATCGCGGTTCCCCAGGCCAATCACGTCCCCATCGCGCACGGCGCGGATGCGCTCCCCCGGCACGGGTAGGACGGCACCGAACATCCGGGACATCGCCTCCTCCCCGTAGACGCGTGTCGCGCTCGCCACCAGCTTCGTGGGATCGGCGAGGTGAGGCGCGCCCCACTCGTGCACCCAAACCCGGGCATGCGGGTAGTAGGGCGCCAGGGCGCCGGCACCTCCCGCATGGTCCAGATGGATATGTGTGACGATGATGTGGGCTAGCTCCCCCTCGCCCACCCCGAGTTCGTCCAGCCCTCGCCGCACGTCCCCGAGAGAAGTGGTCGGTCCCGTCTCGATCAACGCCGGCTCATCGGCTCTGACGAGATAGGCGGAGGTGACTCCGGCGTGGCCGACCATCATCGTGTCTATGGCCACGACACCGGGGGCCGCTTCGAACGTAGATGTCACGATCGCCGAGTGTAGCCGCGGGTCCGGAAGGTTGGGACGACCCGATGTCGGACCCTCGGGCTAGGGTTCGCTTCGAAGGGAGGGGCCATGGTTACCGTCAACGTCGTGGTTCTCGCGGGTCGCGTGTCAGAGGTCCCCGAGGTGAAGTCCATGCCATCGGGCGATCAGGTGACCAGGTTCCGTCTGCACGTCCCCGAGGCCGGCAAGCGCGTACTCCCTCTGCCGATCTCGGCCTGGGACCGGTTGGCTCGCAAGGGATGCGAGCGGCTCATCAAGGGCGATGAGGTCCTCGTCCGCGGCCACCTGGTCAGGCGGTTCTTTCGGGACGGAGGCGGAGGCCGATCGGTGATGGAGGTCGTCGCCACGGAGGTGAAGAAGCTGGAGAAGATCCCCGAAACCGTCTAGGCCGACCGAGGACGAAGGCGCACATCTCCTTGGGGCTTCGGCAGCAAGCGCAGGACCAACCATGGCCCCTATACTCGATCGGCGAATTCGGCCCTCAGGGAGTTGCATCCTCCTCTGGAGTTTGCGGCGAGGGCGTCGCGGACTGGGTGGCGATCCTGGCGGGACCGGCCGCGGGACAGCACGTCGTGAAGAGGTGAACGATCCCGTGACTGGCGCGAACCAATCCGAACCCTCGGGCGTTTACGACCTGCTGGAGCGAGCTCGGGGCTTCCTCCGGGACGGGCACCCCCACCAGGCCGCCATGCTCCTTTCCAGGGCGAAGCTCCTTGAGCCGGAGAAGGGGTCGATCCGAGAGACCCTCGGGCGGGCCCTCTACCTCTCCGGGCGATCCGCTCGCGCCCGCCGAGAGTTCGCGAAGGCGGTGCAGATCGATCCCGTGAACGACTACGCACATTTCGGCCTGGCGCTGTGCTGCGCGCGGACGGGGCAACGGACTCGTGCGGTCGCGCACCTGAAGCTCGCGATCGCCATGCGCCCCGGCGCCGAGGAGTACCGGGAGGCACTCGCCCGCATCGCGGGCTGACCTCCTGCCGTGGATCCGTGAAGGAGCGGAGAGCTGCTCGCCCGGCCCGCACGGCCCGGATGAACCCTTCTGGCGAACGCGCGCTCGCCGAGCGGTACGACGCCGTCCTGCTCGACCTCGACGGAGTGATCTACCGGGGCCATGCGCCGATCGAGGGCGCGGCCGCAACGCTCAGCCGTCTCCGGGAGCTCGGCATCCCGCGGCTGTTCCTCACGAACAATTCGAGCAGGACGCCGGGGGAGGTCGCGAGAAGTCTGCGCACCCTTGGGATCGAGGCCGAGCCGAAGGAGGTTCTCACGTCGGGAGTCGCAACCGCCGCTCTCCTACGCCGCCAGGGCCTCGCGGGCGCGACGGCCTTCGTGATCGGCGAGGCCGGCGTCCGGGAACCGCTCGAGGAAGCCGGCCTTCGCCTGGCCCGCGGCGAACCCCGGACGGCCGATCTGGTGGTGGTCGGCCTGGACCGGTCGGTCGACTACGCGAAGCTCCGAACGGCGGCCCTGCTCCTTCAGCGAGGCGCTCGGTTGGTAGCCACCAACAGCGACATTTCCTATCCAGCTCCGGACGGGCTCTGGCCTGGGGCCGGGGCCATCCTGGCCGCGGTGACGACGGCCACCGGGGCGGTCCCCGAAGTCGTGGGCAAGCCGGAGCGACCGCTCTTTCGGGAGGCGGCCGAGGCGACGGGTGCGACGTCTCCTCTCGTCGTGGGCGATCGGCTCGAGACCGATGTGGCGGGCGCGGAGGGGATGGGTTGGGATTCCCTCCTCGTCATGTCGGGCGCCTCGACCCTCGCCGACCTGATTGGTCTGCCACACGAGCCGACATACATCGGCCGAGACGTCTCCTCCCTCCTCGATGACCGCCCCCCGGCCAGGTTCCGCCAGGCGAGGGTCTCCGACGTCCTGGCGCTGCGTGACCTCCTGGAGGCCGCTTCCCTCGGCGCTGCTGGAGTCGAGGATCGCCTGGCTCAAACCCTTGTTGCTCCCGAACGATCGCCCGGG
>JACDEY010000026.1 GCA_013816105.1 Actinomycetota bacterium | reverse complement strand
GTTGTCGACGGCGTGCACCTCGTGGCCTCGGGCGGAGAAGTACATTGCCGTGGGCCAGCCCAGGTAGCCGTCACCGCCGAGGACGAGGATTCTCATGGTCGCTCCTTCATATGGTGAGTTCGGAAAATCGGTCCGGTCGCGATCATCGACATGAACGCTGAGAAACCGCCCTATTGTACGGACACCCGCAGCCCCATCAAGGGTTGGGGCGCCGCCTTCCTCGCGGCGTTCGGGCTGGCCCTGTCCCTCTTCCTCTTCTACTTCGCGGTCTACAGAGTGCGGGGCTACGACCTCCCGATAGGATTCGACGCCCCCTGGTACGTGTGGCGTGCTCAGTTCGTGGCGGACGCGGGCCTCGGTCCCCTCGGGACGAACTTCCGCCCGGGGCACGCGTTGCTGTCCTCGCTCCTCGGCTCGGTGACCGGCCGATCGCAGCTGCAGCTTGCGGTCCTGCTGCCGTTGCTGCTGGTCTCCGTCTTCGCCCTCGCCCTCGGCGGGTTCTGGCGGGAGGCGATCGACCGGTCTCCCTGGGGCTGGCTGGTCCCGGTGGCCGTAAGCGGGACGCTGCTCGGGACGACCAGGCTCGTCGGGGAGAACGTGGCCAACCTCCTCTTGCTTGCGCTGGCCGTGGCGGCCCTGGTCCCGCTCGCCCGGCGAGTGGGTGGTCGATCGGGATTCTGGGGATCGATCTCCCTCCTGATCGCTGCGGGCCTGGCCCACTGGCTGTTCCTTGCCGTCGTGCTGGCGATCCTGCTCACCGCTGCGGCGTTCGGGCTCCCCGAATCCCAGCGGGCTCGGCGCGCGGGCGTCCGGCCCGCGCGAACCGAGACCGGCGCGGTGGTCTCGGTGGTCGCGGTGGTGGCGGCGGGAATGGTGGGGCTGATCCTGGGGATCCTCCGCTCGCCGTTCCGGACCTTCGAGATCGAGGAGGATCCCGGCCGCCTCTTGCCGAAGCTTCGCACGGACCTTCGCCGACTCGTGCCGCCGCTGGTGGCCCCCCCCGCGATCGCCGGAGCCGTCGACCTCCTCCGGACCCCGCGGACGGTATCCCGGTCGGCGGAAGATTGGGGGAGGGACCAGGGACGCGGGTTCGCGCTCCGCGTGCTCGCCGCGTGGACCCTGGTCGGCGCCGCGGGGATCGCGTTCGGCGCGATAAGTCTCGACCTTCCGCCTCATCGCTTCCTGGCACTGGTGGTCGCGATCCCCGAGGCCACGTGCATCGCCGCCGGGATCGCTCTGGTGGCTCGAGGGCTGGCGAGGGGGGCGGGGGGAGGAGTGGCCACCGCCACGGTCGCCGCCTTCTGCTTCGCCGGCGTCTCCGCGGTCGCCGCTCCCGGCGCGCTCTCCTGGTATCGAGAGGGACCGGGTCTCTGGATCGACGAATCGGCGCTTCGAGAGGCCTCCGCGGCATCCGCCTACGTCGAGTCGCTCCCGGACGGACAGCCGGTCGTCTTCGTCGTCGGCCCGTTCGGCCTCGCCGGCACCCTGTCGGTGCCACTGAAGGAGCGAATCATCAGGGTCGGCCTCGGGGCCGATCGTCAGGAGGACCTCCACGTATTCGTCGGCGAACCGGAGGACGCGCTGGCGGGCCGCCGATCCGTGATCCAGGGCGAGGCGACGAACCGGGCCGTCTTTCGGTACTGGGTGGACGTCCGCGAGGTCCTCCCCTTGCGGCCCCCGATCCTGGTCCTCAGGGCGCTCGCCGGACCACAGTTCGCCGACGCCGTGGGTGAGCTGGGCGCCCCAGAGCTCGCCCCCGGGGTGGCGCTTCTGCGGGGCGCCCCCATCGTCGGAGCAGGGACGGCGGCTCCGATTCGGGTGGCGAGTGCGACGTTGCCCAGGGCCGTGCCGACCATCGAGGCAGGCCTGGCGTGGGCCGCGGCACTGCTGATCCTGCTGAGCCTCGCCGGCCTTGGGTGGACCCGCGTCTTCCTCGGGCGCGAGGTCCCGCCGGCCGTCTTCGTGTGCACGGCCCCGGCCGTCGGGGCGGCGGTCCTGATCCTGGGGGCCCTGCTCGCGACGACGGTGGGCGTACCTCTGGGCGGGCCCGGAGGGATCGCCACATACGTGGTGATCACCGGAGGGGGGCTGTCGCTGTCGCTCTTTCGTCCCTCGGCACGCCTGCACTGAGCAGAGGCGGTCTGGCGCCTGGGGTCCGAGTGCCCGGCTCTAGCGAACGATGACCTTCACTCTCTGTACTGCATTGTTGCTGTAGCCCTTGAGGTTCCAGGGCGCGTCGACCGACTGCGTCCGGCCGCTGGCGTCCGTCGCGCGGGAGCAGACCTCGTACTCGCCGGGCTGGGCCGTCCACTCGAAGGTCCACGGGACCCAGGCGTGGAGAGCGGGAGGGTCGCCCACCCTGGCGTCACGCCAGCTGTCGCCACCGTCGAGACTGAGCTCGACCCGTTCGACCGGCCCCCACCCGGACCACGCCCTTCCCTCCAGAAGGCACGTCGAGGCGACCACGTAGCGCACCCGCGTGAAGAAGTCGGGGATACCCGGCGGTACCAGGAGTGATCGAGGAAGCATGCGGGTGACCGGCTTGCCCTCGTCCTCCTCGTCCGTTCGCCAGCGGTAGGCCTCGGCCTGCTGATACCCGAGAAAGGGCCGGTCGAGCACGGTGATGCTGCGAAGCCACTTCACGTGGGTCATGCCGTACCAGCCGGGAACGATGACGCGGAGCGGGGCGCCGTGCTGGGGCAGGAGCGGCTGGCCGTTCATCCCGTAAGCGAGGATGACGTCGTCGCGCATCGCCTCATCGAGAGCGAGGCTGCGCTCGTAGTCCTGCTCGATGCCACCGTCGATCCCCCGGTCGATCCCGGTGAAGAGGATCTCCGTGGCCCCCTGGTTCAGGCCCGCCTCCTCCAGGATCGGCCGAAGTGGCGTCCCCGTCCATTCCGCCGTCCCGACGGCCTCCAGGAGCCAAGGCTGGCTGACCGGCCGCGGCGACAGTAGCGCCCGCCCGTTCCCGGCGCACTCCATGGTCACCGGCATCGTCACCGTGGGTCGCGTCCGGAGATCCTCCAGGCTCAGGGTGAGTGGCCGTCGGACCAGTCCGCCGACCGAGAGCCGCCACGTGGCCGAGTCCACGTCCGGGACATCGAAATGGATGAGGAGATAGTGAAGCCCGAGTGGCGTTATCTCGTGACGGAGGGCCTCGAGTGGCATCCCGTGGTTGCGGGCGGCAAGCTGAAGCTCCTCTCTGCTGATGCCCTGGTCGTCGACATCTTCGGCCGCCACGAGGCCTACCCTAGCGCTCGGGCCTCCTCAGAGTCGGTCGGTGCACTTCGCCGCTCGATTCCCGCAAATGATTGAAAAGGCTCCGACCGGGGCTACAGTGAGGATCTGACGACCACGTTCGACTCGCATGCTGTCGGCGAACGGGGTACGCAACTCGGAGAGGAGGCTCCCATGTCGGTGCTAGACGTCGATCTCTTCGTCCCGCCACAGCTCGAGGACGTCCGTCACCCGAAGTTTCCGCTCGTGCGCAAGGGATACGACCCGTACGACGTGCTCGACTACGTCGCTCAGGTGGCCGATCGCATCGAGGATCTCGAGCGCGAGCTGCACCGCGTGCGTCAGGAGAACGAGTCGACGCGTGACTCGCGGGAGTCGGCGAAAGAGGCCGCCTACGACGAGCTTGCCGACCGGATGGCGGAGCTCCTCAGGACCGCGGAGCAGCAGGCCAACCGGACACGGACCGAGGCCGCCGAGGAGGCGACGAAGCGGCTGGAAGACGCCGCCAGCCGAGCCGAGGACATCGTTCGCGAAGCACAGGAAGCCGCCGATGAGATGCGCGCCCGAGCGGACGCCATCCTGCAGACCGCGAGGGAGGAGACCGACCGGATCCTCGGGGGACTCGCCGACCGGCGAGACGGGATGGTCGAGGAGCTTCGAGAGGCGAAGGTGCGTCTCGCGGACGTGATCCAGTTGCTGGACGAGGCCGTATCGACCGCCGAGCGGCAGTCCGAGAGGGCTCAGCTCGCGGTGTCCGGGGACGGGATGCTGGAGCCGGATGTCGATCCCGAGGTGAGCGACATCTTCGTCGAAGGCGAAGAGCCCGCTTCCTGAGCCGCGGCCCCCGGCGGAACTGAACAAAGCGGCCGTTTTCTCGGGCTTGACAGGCAGGTGAGCCGGGAATACGCTCCTCCCCTCTAGTCGAACATATGTTCGAGCCAGGTGAAGGGGCGATGGCCAAGCTCTACGAGGAAATGGTCGTGGTGGAACGGGACGCGGGGATGCCGGCCGCCTTCTCGTGGAGAGGCCGCCGCTATGAGGTCCGTGACGTCATCGGGCGGTGGCGGATCGAGGGTCGGTGGTGGGAGGACGGCCGCGACCGCGAGTACTGGCGCGTCGAGGCGAGCGGCGGCGCGGTGGTCGACCTCTACGAGGATCGCCGCGCGGGGCGGTGGCACCTCGAGCGCCTCTGGGACTGAGCTGTCCCTGCGTGTTCGGGTCCTCCTCGTTCGTTCATCTGAACGTCCGGTCGTACTTCTCCCTCAAGGACGGGGCGTTCTCGCCGGAGCGCCTGGCGGAGCGCACGGCGGGACTCGGGATGAGGGCAGTCGCGCTGACCGATCGCGACGGGTTGTACGGGGCCGCGCGGTTCGCCTCGGCCTGCGCGCACTTCGGGGTCAAGCCGATCTACGGGGCGACGCTGACCGTCCGAACGCTCCTCGGGGACCGCCTCGTCACCCTCCTCGCGAAGGACGCCACCGGATACGGCAACCTCTGCAGGCTTCTGACGACCGCCCACATGACGGGGGAGCGCGGCGACCCAGCCCTCACCACAGGTCAGGTCTGCGAACGTTCGGAGGGTCTGATCTGCCTCCTGGGCCCCGAGTCCGAACCGGGCTCCCTGGCGGTATCGGGCCGCCGTCAGGCCGCCGCCGCAGCGCTGCAGCCTTTCCGCGAGGCGTTCGCTTCGGAGCCCGGCAGGAACGACCTGTTTCTCGAGGTGCGAAACCGCCTAGAACCGGACGGCGCGGAAGCTATGCGTCAAATGGTCAAGCTACTTGACGAAGCCGCCGTGCCGGGAGTGGCGACGAACGGCGTCAGATACCTCGTGCCCGAGGATGCCTTCCTTGCCGACGTACTCGAGTGCATGCGCGAGATCGTCCCGCTCGCATCGCATCACGTGTCGCGCCGGAACGCCGAGGGCTACCTGAAGGCCGCTCCGGACATGCGGGCGCTGTTCGAGGAACGACCGGAGCTCTGCGACCGGACGGTGGAGATCGCCGAGAGATGCGAGTTCGACCTCGGGATCGGGACCGTCCACTTTCCCGATTTCCCTACGCCTGCCGGCCGGAGCGCGGGCTCGGTGCTGGCCGAGCGGTGCTGGCGCGGGCTCTCGGAGCGGGGGATGCGGCCCACGCGCGAGGTCCGGGACCGGCTGGATTCCGAGCTGTCCCAGATCCAGGTCATGGGTTACGCCGCCTATTTCCTGACGGTGGCCGACATCGTGGGCGACATCCGGGCCATGGGGATCCGCTGCGCCTGCCGGGGCTCGGCGGCGGGATCCCTCGTCTGCTTCCTCACCGGTATCTCAGACGTGGACCCCGTGCGCCACAGCCTGATTTTCGAGCGCTTCCTCAATCCCCTTCGGGACGAGCTGCCCGACATCGACATCGACGTGGAATCGGCCCGACGGGAGGATGTCTACGACGCGGTCCTCAGTCGGTACGGGGAGGACCGATGCGCCTGCGTCACCATGGTCGATACCTATCGGGCCCGAGGCGCGATCCGGGAGGTGGGCAAGGCGCTCGGGCTTCCCGAGGGTGAAGTCGACCTGGTCGCGAAGGCCTTCCCGCACATCGGGGCCCACCACGTCCGGGAGGCCATGACGACCCTTCCCGAGCTCTCGGGCTCGAACCTGGATGCGGGTCAGCTCGAGACGCTGTTCCGCGTCGTCGAGCGTCTGAACGGGTTCCCTCGCCACCTCGCGCTGCATCCTTCCGGCATCGTGCTCTCGGGCTCCGACCTCCCCGATCGCGTGCCGTTCGAGCGGTCGTTCCAGGGCTACCGGATGGTGCAGGCCGACAAGGACGACGTCGAGGCGATCGGCCTGTTGAAGCTCGACGTGCTGGGAGTCCGGATGCTCTCCTCCATGCGCCACGCCGTCGAGGAGATCGCTCGGACGGAGGGGGAGAAGGTCGATCTGGATGAGATTCCTCTCGACGATCCCGCGACCTTCGAGCTGATTCGAAGCTCCGACACCCTGGGGTGCTTCCAGATCGAAAGCCCCGGGCAGCGGGAGCTGTTGCAGAAGTTCCAGCCAACCGAATGGTCCGATCTCATCATCGACATCTCGCTGTTCCGTCCGGGGCCGGTGAAGTCGGACATGATCACGCCGTTCCTCGATCGCCGGCACGGTCACGAGCCAACCGCCTACATCCACCCGTGGCTGAAGCCGTCGCTCCGGCAGAGCCACGGCGTCGTCGTCTACCACGAGCAGGTCATGGAGGTCCTCTCGGCGATCGGCGGCTACGACCTCGCCGAAGCCGATCGCATCCGCCGCCGGCTTTCCGACGACGAGGAGGTGGCGACGATCCATCCGGAATTCGTTCGCCGCGCCGTTGCGCGAGGCGTGGAAGCCTCGACCGCCGAGCTCATCTGGAGCAAGGTGGTTCAGTTCGCCTCCTTCGGTTTCTGCAAGGCGCACGCGGCCGCCTTCGCCGTCCCGACGTATCAGTCCGCGTGGCTGAAAGCCCACTACCGTGCCCAGTTCCTGGCCGGCGTCCTCACGCACGAGCCGGGCATGTATCCAAGGCGCCTCATCCTCGACGACGCGCGTCGCGGCGGGATCGCGATCCTTCCGCTGGACATCAATCGAAGCGAGCGAGATTACGCCGTCCAGATTGTCGAGGAGGACGCGATGAGGTCGGGTCACACTGCGATCGCCGAGGGCGCGCGGGGAGCGGTCCGGTCCGGGCGTCGTCGAGGTCGCCCGAAGGGCGATCCGAGCAGCCCGGAGCGCGACCCGACCTCAGCGCGCCGCCCAAGACAGCAGCACAACTACGGGATCCGGTTGGCGCTGAAGGACGTGCACGGGATCTCCGACGCGGAGCTTCGCTCGATCCTTGCGGCACGAGCGGAGCGGCCGTTCGTAGACGTGGGCGACGTCCTTCGGCGGACGGCCCTATCTCGGCCGGTGGCGGAGGCGCTCGCGCACGCGGGTGCGTTCGACGCGCTTGCCGGCGGATCGCGTCGCGACCGGCTCTATCTCGCGATGGTCGATGACGTGTTTCGGCAAGGCGAACAGGCGACCCTCCCGCTGAACCAGGCCCCACCGCCCGCCGTCCTTCGCGATTACTCGAGCGCGGAACGGGTCCGGGCGGAACTCGAGGTCGTTGGCCTGGACGCGTCTCGCCACCTCATGACGTTCTACCGGCCGGTCCTATCCGACCTCGGTGTCGTGCCCGCCGCCCGGCTCGGAGACCTCGCCGGCGACCAGTGGATCATGGTTGCCGGCGTTAAGGTGGCCTCCCAGACGCCGGCCGTCCGGAGTGGCCAGCGAATCATCTTCCTCACCCTCGACGACGGGACCGGCCTGGCCGACGTTACCGTCTTCGAACGGGTTCAGCCCTGGTGCGCCCGAGCGGTGTTTCATGGTTTCGTACTCGTGGTCTGGGGGCGGCTTCGGAGAACGGGCGTCAAGGGGACGAGCATCATCGCCGAGCAGGTCTGGGATCTCGCTGCGCTCTCCCGCGCCCGCCAAGAGGGGCGGCTCACGGAAGCGCTCACCGGCTCGGCCGGACCCTCGGGCGTCCCGACTCGAAAGCTCTGGCACGCCAGCGGAGGCTCCGCCGGATGGTGACGCCGAGCGAGCCGATCCTGCACGTCGACCTCGATTCCTTCTACGCGTCGGTCGAGGTCCTCAAGGACCCCTCCCTCGCCGGCAAGCCGGTCGTCGTCGGAAACCCGGGCCCACGGGGGGTGATCATGTCCGCGTCGTACGAGGCACGCGCGGCGGGCCTCCATTCGGCCATGCCGAGCCTTCGGGCCCGGCGCGTGTGCCCCGACGCCGTCTTCCTGCCTCCGAGCTTCGAGGACTACCGGGCCTTCTCCAACCGCTTCCGCGAGATCCTGCTGTCGTTCACGCCAAGGATCGAGCCGCTCTCCCTGGACGAAGCGTTTCTCGACGTGCGGGGCGCGACGATGTTGTTCGGGGCTCCCGCGACTATCGGGGAGCGGATCCGGACCACCATCCGCTCCGAGCTCGAGCTGACCGCCTCCGTAGGGGTGGGACCAACGAAGCTCATCGCGAAGCTCGCCTCGACCCGGGCGAAGCCAGACGGCATGCTCTTCGTTCCCGCCGGCGACGTGCTGGCGTTCCTCCATCCGCTGCCCGTCTCGGCGCTGTGGGGCGTGGGCGAGAAGACCGCCGGCATCCTCGGGCGCCTCGGCATCCGGACCGTCGCGGAGCTAGCGGAGACTCCGTCGGTGATCCTGGACCGGCTGCTGGGGCCGGGCCCTGCCGCATCGCTCCTCGACCTCGCATGGGGGCGGGACGACCGTTCCGTCGTGCCGTTCGAGGCCCCGAAGTCCATCAGCGCGGAGGAGACCTATCTCCGGGACCTCGACGACCCCGAGGAGATCCTTCGCGAGGTCCTTGCCCTCTCGCATCGCGTGGCATCGCGGCTTCGCTCAGACGGCTACCGCTCGAGGACGGTGACGCTCAAGCTCCGACTTCCAAGCTTTGCCACGATCACTCGTTCCAAGACCCTGGGCCGCCCAACGGACGTCGCCTCGGAGGTCTACGCCGTGGCCGGTGACCTGCTGAGAAGGCTTCCCCAGACGAGGAGTCGCTTCCGCCTCATCGGGGTTGCGGCATCGAACCTCGTCCCGGCCGGTGCCGAACAGGTCGGGCTCGTCCGCGCGGGACGGTGGGGAGACGCCGAGCGGGCCGTGGACCGCGCAGTCCGGCGGTTCGGCTC
>JACDEY010000195.1 GCA_013816105.1 Actinomycetota bacterium | reverse complement strand
CCGCTCGAGGAACGTCGCGGTCCGAACGCCGCCGGCCGGGTCGTTCGCGATCTCCTCGAACCGGGTGAGGGACAGCTGCCGGGCTTCCGGGGAGCCAGACGCGAAGCTCAGAAAGACCCAGAGCGCCGCCAGCACCACGAAGACGTAGACCACCGGGCTGCGAAGGATGCGTCGGAGGGGTTGGTCCTGGCGCTTCGTGGGGGGTTGCTCCTTTCGCCGGACGTCAGGCAGATGGGCCGAGTGGCGACGCCCGCGCCGATGCTGGATGGTAGCACGGGGGTCCGCGAAGACCGCCCGCTCGCGCCGAGCGGGGACCCCTCAGGTCACGGCGTCGCGATACACCTCGGGCCGGAGCGTGCCGACGAACGGCAGATTTCGGAACCGTTCGCCGAAGTCGAGCCCGTACCCCACGACGAACACCGGAGGGATGTCGAAGGCCCGGTACTTGATGTCGAGCGGCACCTGTTGCACGTCTTTCTTCTGCATGAGCGCGCACACCTCCAGGCTGGCCGGCCGGCGCGTCCTGAGGTTCTTCAGCAGGTAGCTCAGCGTGAGTCCGGAGTCCACGATGTCCTCCACCAGCAGCACGTGCTTGCCGGCGATCTCGTGGTCGAGATCCTTGAGGATGCGCACGACACCAGACGTCTGGGTCGCCGCACCGTAGGAGGAGACGGCCATGAAGTCGAACTCCAGGGGAAGGCCGATGTGGCGGGCGAGGTCGGCCATGAGCACAAAGGCACCCTTCAGGACGCCGACGAGCAGGAGGTCGAGGCCTTCGTAGTCGGCCGTGATACGCGCCCCGAGCTCCGCCACGCGTCCCTGGATCTCCTCGCGGGAGAGGAGCACTTGCTCGATGTCGTTCGCGTAGGCACCGGCGTCCATGAACTCCGTAAGTCTAGGAACGGCTCCGACCGGTGACGAGTTGGCGAGCGGCGAACGGGGCGGTGATTCGGTCTCGGTCTCCAACGGAACCCTCCTCGATGCGGCGCGACGCCCTGGCCGGGGGCCCGCGCTAGCGGGCCACCTTCGGGGAAGGACGAGACACGCGAACATACTCCCTCTCCCGTCGAGCGCGCAATCCTTCGGGCAGGGAAACCCGGGAACCCGACCGCGAGACCGCCAGTCGCAGCAGGCCGGCCACGTGCTCGGCCTCCGGGGCGATGGCCTCGCCGAGCAGGACGCGCCGAGCGACCCGGGACGCGAGCGCGTCGGGAAGCTCGCTCAGCCGTCCGGCGTGGAGGACCACGTCCTCGCCCTGGCGCGATACGACTCCCGGGAGAGCGGCCATGGCGAGCTCATCCAGCAGCCGCGCGTCTCGACGAAGCAGCTCGGCCGAGCGGACGATGCTCGTTCGGACGTTCCGTCCGAGCCTCGCCTCCAGGAGGGGAATGACGCCGGTCCGAACCGCCACCCGCAGGTGGGCCGGGTCCTGGTTCGCCGGATCCCTTCGAGGCCTGAGGCCGAGGGAACGGCAGAAGCCCTCCGTCTCCTCGCGTGTCGTGTGCAGCAGCGGACGAGCCAGGGGGCCGCTCAGGGGCTCCATGCCGGAAATCGCCGACAGTCCGCCTCCACGCACCAGCGCGAGCAGCACGGTCTCGGCCTGATCGTCGGCGGTATGCCCCAGGGCCGCCCGGCCCGACCCGATCTCTTCCATGACCGACCTGAGCGCTTCGTACCGGGCGGTTCTGGCCCAGGCTTCAACCGAATCCCCTCGACGGGGCGCCGTCTCGGCCGTGCGCATCAGGAATGGGACCTCCACCCGGCGGGCCTGGTTCCGAACGTAAATCGCGTCGGCCCGCGACCCCACCCGGAGCCGGTGATCGAAGTGGAAGCACGCGAGCCGGATCCGAAGGAGCCGCCGCAACCGCACGAGCGCGTGCAGGAGGCAGAGCGAGTCGGGCCCACCCGATACGGCCGCGACCACGAGGGAGCCGGGCTCGAACAGGGAGTGCCCCCGCGCCGAGTTCGTGACCTGCTGGAGGACCCGGGCGACCGCGGGAGGTCGCCGAAGGGTCGCGGGAGGCATCTCAGGAACGCGTCACACGCGCGACCCAGGCCTCCGGCCGGCGGACCTCCTCGAGGGTGGGCAGATTCTCGGCGTCGTCCCACACGCGATTGAATCCCTGCATCCCCACTTCGTCCACGACCTTCGCCACGAAGCGCTCGCCCTGGTCGTACTGGCGGATCTTCACATCGAGCCCTATCGCCTTCTGAACGGCGCGCTCCACGCCATGGCGGTTCCTTCGCTCCGCGAGGCGTCGCCGGAACGTCTCCCCGCCGCGGATACGCCGGTTGCCCACCGCGTCCATGACGAAGTTGCCGTGGCCCTCGAGCAGGGTCATGACCGCCTGCATCTTGCGGAACAGATCACGCTGATCGGGCGTCATGAGCAGGAAGACCCATCCCATCCCGCGCCATGCCGGGTCTCCCTTTCGAACCTCGGCGACCGCCCGCTTCAGGCTCTCCACGAGGTGCTTCGGATCCAGGTCCACGGTCGAGAGATAGGAGTCGACCAGACCCGACAGATGCCCGCGCAGCCAGGGCACTCCCCCGAACTGCACGCGATGCGCCACCTCGTGCAGAGAGAGCCACAGCCGGAAGTCTCGCTCTGGGAAGTCGAACTTGCGCTCCACCGAGGCGACGTTCGGACCGACGAAATAGAGGAGCCCCTCGTCGTCGGGCGGCAGGAACAGGTCGTACTGACCGAGGACCCGCCTTCCCAGGTAACCGAGCAGGACCCCCAGCTGGGCGCCCAGCGCCGCCCGGCGCACCCCGGTGAGGCCTCCTGCCGAGCGTTGAGCCTCCACCTTCCGGGCCAGAGGCTCCAGGACGAGCTCGAAGCCTCGGAGGTTCGCGCCGACCCAATCCGCCCGACTCATCACCCATGGACGCGACCGCGCCCGTCCGGGGTTGAGGCCGGTGAACGACTCGACGAGAGACTCGGCCTGCGGGACGAGCTCGGCGAAGTCTTCGCGTAGCTTCGCGCGCTGCACGGCGGAGAATGGTGGCCCCGGGCCGGCTACGCGAGCGCCCACGGCTCGCGCGACCTTCCAGTCGATCAGGCGTTCAGCAGAGAGGGCCATGGTGTCCATTGTCCCCGACCTGAGGCCTTTCGTGGTCCGCAGGGCGGCGGATCAGGTCTGGGCCTTCTTCCGTGCCGCCACGATCGCCGCTGCGCGCGCACGGCCTTCCGCCACCCGGCGGTCGACGCCCTTCGCGAGCTGCTCCTCGAGTACCCGGTCGAAGGTTTCCTGGTCCGGGGATCCGCCACCGGGACGGGCGGCTGGCTGCTCCGTCGGCGGAGCGGCCTCCGCTTCCGCGGTCGCCTCGGGGGCCGCGACGGCCTCGGGTTCGGCTCCGGTCTCCGCCCGGGTCTTCGCGGTGGGCCGCTCTTCGGGAGCGGCGGCCTCCGTTTGACCGACCGCATCCGCCTGTGTGGCC
>JACDEY010000194.1 GCA_013816105.1 Actinomycetota bacterium | reverse complement strand
GGGCGAGCTCCGGATAGATCTGGCTGTGCTTCGCCGACCAGACGTACGCGAGCGAGCTGTCGAACACCTTCGTCAGGTCGTACCCGCTCATGGGACGCTCCGCCAGCAGGCCGAGCAGCGCGTGGCGCAGAGACACGGGCCCTCTCCCTCCGTTCGGTGCCGGGATGACATGTCAATCCTGACACGTCTTGGCGATGATCGGAAGGAACGGCCCTAGGTGGAGGGGTCCGGCCCCGCGCGCTCGATCTCGATGCGGATCAGCACTCGCTGCTCTCGTCGCATCGCCGAGCGGTACTCATCCCAGTCCTCGTGCTCGCCCGCGACGCTCCGGTAGTAGTCGACCAGGGGCTCCATCGCCTCCGGCAACGAAACGATCGTCGCCGAGCCCTCGATCTGCATCCAGGGGCCGAAGAACCGGTCGTTCATGACGCAGATGGCGGCGCGTGGATCCCGGCGGAGGTTCCGGGTCTTGATCCGGGTCTCCGTCGCGCTCACCACGGCTCTTCCCTCTTCGTCGAGGGTGACCATGACGGGCGAGAGCTGAAGCCCGCCGTCTCCTCGGCGGGTCGCCAGCACCGCCCGGTGGTTCTCCTTCAGGAACCGCCGTGCCGCCTCGAGGTCCATGGAGCCCCTTTCGGTCGCTCGTGCGCTGCGTCATACTCTGGCCGTGCTCGGCCACCACTGTTCCGGACCACGGTTGGAAACGCCGTCCCGCGCGGGGTATTCCAGTGACGGGAGCTCTCCGTGACCCCCCTTTGGATCGCCCTCGGCATCGTCTTGCTGCTGGGGATCGCGATCGTCGTCTCCTACAACCGCTTCGTGGCTCAGCGGAACCAGGTGCGGAACGCCTTCGCCAACATCGACACCGAGCTGCGGCGGCGATACGACTTAGTCCCCAACCTGGTCGAGACCGTTCGCGGGTACGCGGGCCACGAGCGCGCGGTCCTGGAGAACGTGACGCAGGCCCGGGCCGGTGCCGTGGCGCAAACGGGTTCACCAGCCGAGCAGGCTGCGGCCGAAGGGCCGTTCGTTGCCGCCCTGCGCCAGCTCTTCGCCGTGGCGGAGAACTACCCCAGCCTGCGGGCCGACCAGAACTTCCTGGCGCTGCAGGCGGAGCTCGCCACCACCGAGGACCGCATCCAGGGGGCTCGGCGTTTCTACAACGCCACCGTGCAGGCCTACAACCAGCGCGCGCAGTCCTTCCCCTCGAACATCGTCGCCCGCGCCTTCCGGTTCTCGGAGGAGCAGTTCTTCGAGATCGACGAGGCGGTCCGTCCGCAGGCGGAAGAGGCGCCGCGAGTGGACTTCAGGGCACCTCCGCCTGAGTCGGCTCCGCCGTCGTGATGCTCCGCCGGACGCCCGTCGTGGCGAGGTACCAGACGACTGCGTAGGCGAGCGCCACGCACGCGAGGACGAACATGACGATCCTGACGTCGAATGCCTGCGCCGCGATTCCCGCGAGCGTGGCCGAGACCGCGATGGTGAAGGTCACGAGCCCGTAGTCAAACGCGAACACGCGTCCCCGCACGTGGTCGGGCACTATCGTCTGGAGGGCGTACGAGGAGAGGGTCCACTGCGCGCCGCCACCGAGGTGTGCGCCGAGGATGAGCGCCGCGGCCACCGACAGTTGAGGCGCCCACGCGGCAGCCGCGTAGAAGAGCCCGTACGTCCCGAAGGCCACCGGGATGGCTAGGAAGAGCGGCCGGAGGTCGTCCTTTCGCATGACCCGCCGAACGATGAACGGGCCGGCCAGCGCTCCGATCCCCCTTGCGGCGAGCAACCACCCCGTCCCCCGGTCTCCGGCACGGAAGACGTCGAGGGCCAGGACCGCCAGCAAGCCGACCATGCCGGCTGCGAGGCCGAAGCCTCCCTTCACAGTGAGCAGGGCGAGCACCCGGTGATCTCGCCGCGCGTACGCGAACGCTTCCCTGGTGGCGGCGAGGAGGCTCGGGCGCTCACGTGCGGGCGCTCGCGCCTCCGCCGTTGGACGTCGGATCCGAAGTACGAGCGCGGCGGAGAAGAGGAAGGACGCGGCGTCGCACACGTAGCCGACTTCTCTGCCGAAGGCGGAGACGACCAATCCTCCGAGGGCGGCGCCGATCGCCAGCATCGATCCCCACGTCGCCCCGAAGAGCACGTTCGCCGTGCCCAGGTCCTCCTCGTCCACAAGGTTCGGGATGGCGGCCGAGGAAGCCGGCTCGAAGACCGCACCCAGGGCCGAGATGCCGCCCACGAGCACGAAGACGAGCCAGATCTGGGACGGCCGGGAGATGAAGAGGAACCCCAGGGCGAGCGCGCCCCGCAGGAGGTCCGCGGCGATCATCAGCGTGCGCCGATTCAGCCGGTCGGCGAGGGGGCCTCCGACGAAGGTGAAGAGGGCGAAGGGGACAGTCGTGCACGCGAACAACGCCGCGACGAACGCCGGCGACCCGGTGAGATCGAACACGAGGCCGGTGAGAGCGACGAAGAGGAACCAGTCCCCGGCGAAGGAGACGAGGAGCGCGAGGAACAGGCGACGGAAGTCCCGGTTCCTGCGCAAAAGGGAGATCGCCGCCCCGCGGGATCGAGGGGGCCTCCGGCCCGAGGCGGGTGCGTCCATGGCGTCCGCCGAGGGTATCAGGGGTTCCCGAGGACAACGGTGCTAGGCTCAGTCGGCGGTGGCGGCGGTGGCGGCGGTGGCCGCTGGTGAACGCCTCGTACCAGTCATGGGAGGGCCCGATGCTCGATAGGTTCGTCTGGTTCAAGCAGGCCAGTTACCAGTGGCGCGGAGACGGGCTGATGGTGTACATCGACCCGTGGGGAGTCACGCGGCCCGACCCTGCCGATGTCATCTTCATCACCCATGCTCATTACGACCACTTCTCGTTGGAGGACATCGAAAGGATCCGTAAGGCCGATACCAGGATCGTCGCTCCCCATGACATCGCCCAGGAGGTCAGCGGGGACGTCCTGGCCGTTCGACCGGGCGACTCGATCGACGTCTCGGGGATCCGGGGGGAGGCCGTCCCGGCGTACAACGTCAGTGAGGAACGACTGGAGTTCCATCCGCGGGCCAACGGCTGGGTCGGCTACGTCCTTGATCTCGGCGGCCATCGCTACTATCACGCCGGAGACACCGATCGCCTGCCCGACCTCGACCAGGTCCGCGCCGACGTCGCGTTCCTCCCGGTCGGCGGGACATACACCATGGACGTGACGGAGGCGGCCGGGCTCGCAAGGGCGATAGGTCCGGAGCTGGCCGTCCCGATGCACTACGGCTTCGTCGCGGGCACGGAGGGCGATGGACAGCGCTTCGCCGACGAGGCCGCCCCCGTCCCGGTCCAGCTCATGAAACCCGAGAACCCGTTCAGCCAGTAAGTCCCGCCGCCGCCCCTCGGCCTATGATCCCCCCGACGGGAAGGCCCGACGGGACGGCAGCCTGATTTCGAGGGCAAGGAGGGGCAGACGATGGGTCTCGGATACGACAAGAACCTCTACATCCTGG
>JACDEY010000193.1 GCA_013816105.1 Actinomycetota bacterium | reverse complement strand
CCAGCATGGTGGTGTCGCGATCCGGAAGGCCAGGAGGGGCGGAGCGCCCTCGTAGTGCGAGTGCGCAAGCCTCCAGTCCAGATGAAAGAGTCTCACGCCACAGACTGCTGCTCTCGCGCCATAGCGACAGTCACGCGGACTGGTGACGGTCGGGGACGTCCCGCTCGAAGGGGAAGTCCAGACGGGGGCCCGGCCAAAGCGTCCGGTACTCCCACGGGCGGACGCCGGTGGGACAAGGCGCAATGTCCGGCGTCGTTGACGTCGAGGTGAGTACAGACACCAAGACGCCCTCGAGGCGTGGCTGCGGAACCCCGATGGCGTGAAGCTCGGCTCGAAGATGCCCAACTACCATCTGACCGAAGCGGAGATCGACGCCCTGGTGGCGTACCTCTCCAGATTGAAGTGATATAGGTGGAGTGATCGACCGATGGCAACCGTGAGCACGACCGCGAGGCGAGAGGGGATCCTCCGGCGCCCGACGGCGACGACCGGCTTCTGGAGCTGGTTCGCGACCATCGATCACAAGAAGATCGGGATCCTCTACGGGGTCACCGCGTTCCTGTTCTTCCTGATCGGCGGCATCGAAGGGCTCCTGATCCGCGCGCAGCTGGCGGGGCCGGACGGGACGCTGCTGAACGCGGATCAGTACAACCAGATCTTCACGATGCACGGCATCACGATGATCTTCCTGTTCGTGATGCCGATGTCGGCGGCGTTCTTCAACTACTTCATCCCGCTGATGATCGGTGCGCGCGACGTGGCGTTCCCCCGGCTGAACGCCTACAGCTACTGGGTGTTCCTCTTGGGTGGGCTCTTCCTCTACTCCAGCTGGTTCCTGGGGGGAGCACCGAACGGCGGATGGTTCGGCTACGCGCCCAACTCCACGACCGACCCGTCGGTCGGGATGACCTTCTACGCGCTGGGTCTGATCATCACCGGCATCGCCTCGACGGCCGGGGCGGTGAACCTCGCCGTCACGGTGGTCAACATGCGGGCGCCGGGCATGTCGCTGTTCCGCACGCCGGTCTTCGTGTGGATGGGCCTGGTGGTCCAGCTGCTGCTGGCGTTCGCCCTGCCGATCATCACGGTGGCGCTCTTCCAGATGCTGTTCGACCGGGAGTTCGGGACCCACTTCTTCGATCCGACGGTGGGAGGGGACCCGATCCTGTGGCAGCATCTCTTCTGGCTGTTCGGGCACCCCGAGGTCTACATCCTGGTCCTGCCGGCGTTCGGGATCGTCAGCGAGATCCTGCCGGTCTTCAGCCGGAAGCCCTTGTTCGGCTACCAGTTCGTCGTGTTCTCGGGGATCGCGATCGGGTTCATCGGCTTCGGCGTCTGGGCGCACCACATGTTCGCGGCGGGCCTCGGTCCGGTGGCGAACACCGCGTTCGGCGTCTCGACCGCGATCATCGCGATCCCGACCGGCGTGAAGATCTTCAACTGGATGGCCACGATGTACCGCGGTGATCTCCGCTTCACGTCGGCGATGCTGTTCGCGATCGGGACCGTCACGATGTTCGTGATCGGCGGGCTCTCGGGCGTCACGCACACGATCGTGCCCTCGGACTACCAGCAGACGGACACGTACTACATCGTGGCGCACTTCCACTACGTCTTGTTCGGCGGCGCCGTCTTCGGTCTCTTCGGCGGCCTGTACTACTGGTGGCCGAAGGTGTTCGGACGGCTGTTGAACGAGACCCTCGGCAAGGTCCACTTCGTCCTGATGATCGTCGGCTTCAACCTGACGTTCGGCCCGATGCACATCCTGGGGCTCCAGGGGATGATCCGGCGCACCTACACCTACCCCGAGTCGCTGGGCCTCACGTTCTGGAACCAGGCCTCCACGGTCGGAGCGTTCCTGATCGCGCTGTCGATCCTGGTCTTCATCGTGAACGTGGTCGTGACGCACCTGCGGGCGCGGCCCGCCGAGGTCGCCGACCCGTGGGACGGGCGGACCCTCGAATGGATGACCTCTTCCCCGCCGCCGATCCACAACTTCGACGAGGTCCCGACCGTGCACGCCCTGGACGAGTTCTGGCATCGCAAGTACGTGGAGGACGAGCGGACGGGACGGCTCGTGCCGGCGCAGGCGGGCGCTTCCAACGGTCACGAGGCCGGGCACGGCGGCGGCCAAGGAATCCACCTCCCGAGCCCCTCGTACTGGCCGTTCGTGGCCGCCCTGGGCATGCCCCTGATCGGCTACGGCGTGCTGTACTCGTGGTGGCTGGTGGGCTTCGGGTTCGTGACCGCGCTGGTCGGCTTCTACGGATGGGCGATGGAGCCCTCGGTGGCGCCCGGAGAGGGAACCGACTAGCCGTGGCCGACGTCGCGATCGCGCAGGGCGGCCACAGCGCCGAGCACCAGGAGACCACCACCGGGTTGCCGCACACCAGTTGTCAGCCCTCGCGCCATTAGGGGTACGATTGGAGTATGGGGCGGTCGCCGGTCAATGCCCGCCCAATCCTGTAGAGGATCGAGAAGAGCATGGACTTCCTTCCATGAAGGAGTGCGCATGCTACCGGCGGCTCAGCGACCGGCGAATCGGGATTTTGAACCCTTCAGGCCCTCTCGGTGGAGCATGCGCTCCCCTCGGGAGAGCCCCCGCTACCGCGGGCAGCCGCCCGGGGAGTTCCTACTCGGCAAGCTTGCTCGCGAGAAGGTCCGCCTTCTCGATCGCGGGCGGTTGCGTGAAAAGCTCGCCGGCCCGTTCCATCAAGGCGGCGGCGATGGGACCGGAGAGGTGCGCGTCCCGCCCGGCCTCATCAGGGAAGACGTCGAAGATGCCGAACCTCGAAGGACCCAGCCGGATGGCGAACCAGGCCGTGGTTGCCGGCTCCTGTTCCGCCAGCGGCAGCGCTCCCTTCAAGAAGCTCGCAACTTCGTCCTCCTTCCCCGGCTTCGCCTCGACCTGGGCGAGGATTCCGACGGTCACCATGTCCTGTGCTCCTTTCAGCGGCGTGCTCACGAGCATACGCGGTCGTCGCGCGCACGAACCCCCAGGCGGGCGTAGCCGGAACACGGATGATGCGGTCGCACGAGGCCTATGTTCCAGGCAGCGTCGGGAAATGATGAGTTGCGCTCAGCGCCTCGACGCGGATGGTCATCGACATCAGCGTGCCCCGGCCCACTCTTCGAGCCGCGTAACGATGGCGCTCGTGAGTCCGATCGCCGGGTCGACCTCGACGATCAGCGTCGGCGATCCCCGTTGGGCTGCCCAATGCAGCGCTTCCTCGCTGATCACGTCGTCGATCCACGCGAGCGGGCGAGCACGCACGAAGGCGTCGATCACGGGGAGCTTCTCCAAGGGGGCGAACGGCACCGGCGGGAAGGCTGCGCGGGAAACCTCGGCAGCCCCAGAACGGGCGAGATGTGACGGTGAGCCATCTCCCCCCATCCTGTCGCCCATACGGTTGGGGTGCTGTTCCTTTGCCTCCATCAGTCTGGAACACGACGCGCCGCGGATCGAGAGTTGGATCATGAGACATAGGACGACGGTCGGTCCAGCTC
>JACDEY010000192.1 GCA_013816105.1 Actinomycetota bacterium | reverse complement strand
GTGTGTGGGCGTGGGCGTCGACGTGGCCCCGGCATCGGTACGGCGGGCCGCTCCGTCCCCACGCGAGCGGGGATCGACACCCGGCCGGCCGCGCGGAGGACCCGGAGCGCGTTGAGCGTCACCATCTCGTTCGGGCCCCGTCGTCCCCAATCCACGACCTCCTGGAGCCGCCCGGTCCCCCGACTTTCCCACCAGAAACCCTCCACGCCCCAGGGGCCCTCCGGCAGGCGCTTGGACTCCACGACGTCGAGGGCATCGGCGGCCCTAGGATCGGACAGCCCGACGACCTCGGCGAGCACACTGCAAGCCTGCAGGACGTCGTAGTGCCAGTACGGCGGGTAGCGAAGCCGCAACCACTTCGGGTCGCCGACCTCGCCAGATCGCTCGGAGCGGAAGAGCCGGTGGCGAAGGAAGAACTCGGCCGCGCGGCGGGCGCAGGCTAGGGCGTCCGCGTCCCCGGTTGAACGTGCATAGGCGGCAAGCCCCCACGTCGTACGCAGGGTCTCGTGGAACGAGGAATGACTCGCGTCCTCCCGGACGTCGCAGTTCCATCCTCCGTCGGGCCACTGCCACTCGACGAGGGACGAGGCGAGTGCCCGTACGCGGGGATCTTCGGACATCCCCAGGCTGACGCAGACCCCGAGCGCGTTCCCCTCCATCGAAGCGCACCGGCGGGCGAGCCCGTTGACGACGGTTATCTTCGAGCGGCGGTTCGGGTGGCGGAGCCACCGCAGGACGTGCTCCGCCGCGAGCAGGCAGGCGGGGTGCCCCGCAGGGATCCCGAAGTCGACCAGCGAGACCAGGCGCCAGTGGGCGCCGGTCCACTTTCGGTAGGGGTGGACGCCGAACCCGCCGTCCTCCCGCTGGCCCGCGAGGAGCCTTCGGACCCGAGGCCCCTCGGGGATCTTCTCCCGTTCCGCGCGGAGGGCTCGACTCCGCGGGGACTCCGCGAGGAGGTCGCGGCGCGTCAGGTACCTGATCGAGGGATCGGCCGAGCCCAGCAACCAGCGGATCGCGCGTTCATCGGGAGCGTGGTCCCTCGCCGGTGGTGTTCCTTCGGACACGAGTTCCCGAACCGGCACTCACGCCCTACCGATCGACGTCCCCCACCACGAAGAAGACGCTCCCGAGGATCGCGATGAGGTCGGGGACGAGCGTTCCGGGGAGCAGCGCCGGGATCATGGCGACGTTCGCGAACGACGCCGTCCGCATCTTCAGCCGGTAGGGCCATTCGCCGCCGTCGCCAACGACGTAGTAGCCCATCAGCCCCAGCGGGTTCTCCGTGCGAACGTAGATCTCTCCCTCGGGGATCTTCATCTTCTTCGGCAGCTTGGGCGAGATGTACTGGCCCGGCGGCAGCTTGTCCATGCACTGCTCGATGATCTTGCACGACTCCCACATGCGCTGGACCAGCACCCACAACCGGTCGTAGCAGTCGCCGTTCAACCCGATGGGTATGTCGAACTCGACTTCCGCGTACTTCTCGTAGGGCTCGTCCTTCCTCGGGTCCATCGGGACGCCCGATGCCTGGAGCACCGGTCCCGAGCAGCCGTAGGCGTTCGCGACCTCGGGCGACAGGACGCCGATGCCCTTCGTCCTCGCGTGGATGATCTCGTTGCCCATGATGAGGGTCTCGAAGTCATGGAGCTTCTTGCGGACCCACGTCAGAACCTCTCCCGAACGCTTCAGGAAGCCGCGCGGCAGGTCGTCCTTGAGCCCCCCGACGCGCACGTACGAGTGGTGCATCCGCGCGCCGGTGGCGGCCTCCATCATGCCCTGGACCATCTCGCGCTCGCGGAACGCGTAGAACATCGGCGTCATCGCGCCGAGCTCGAGCGGAAAGGAACCAGTGAACATCAGGTGGTTCAGGATCCGGTTCCACTCGGCCATCATGGTGCGGATCCACTGCGCGCGTTCGGGAACCTCGATGCCCAGCATGCGCTCGACCGCGATGATCCATCCGAGCTCGTTGTTGAACGCCGACAGCCAGTCGTGCCGGTTCATGAGTACCAGGACTTGGCGGGGATCTCGATACTCCGAGAGCTTCTCGGCGCCCCGGTGCATGTAGCCGATGACCGGCTCGGCCGATCGGATCATCTCGCCATCGAGCTCCAGGATGATGCGGAGCACGCCATGGGTGGACGGGTGCTGGGGCCCGATGTTGAGGGTCATCTCCTCGGTGCGGATCGGGCTTTCGACGACCAAGTCGATGCCCCCGCCCCGCAGCATCCACGCGTCGCTGGCAGAGGTAATGGCGGCACGCTCCTGCGCGGCCAGCAGCGCGCGTTCCTGCTGCGTGTCCATCGACGGTTAGCCTAACAGAGGACCCTCGCGGGGCTTTCTGTCAGCGGGTCGCGAGGGCGGCTACCTCAGGTGGATTCGCGGTTCTCCATGACGCGCTGGGGCGTGCCTCGGGCAGCGTCCTCGTTCATCGAGCGGGTCTCCTCGGACTCCGACACGGCACGAAGCGTCTCGCCCACCTCGCGGGTGCTCGCGTCCGCCCATGAGAGGTCCCCCAGGGAGAGGATGCCGACGAGCTGATCGCCCTTCATGACCGGAAGCCGGCGAATCTTGTGCTGCTCCATGAGGTTTCGCGCGTCGGAGAGCTTCGTGTCGGGGGTGACCGTGACCGGCGAGGTCGTTGCGATGTCCCCGATTTTCACCTCCATCGGATCCTTGCGGTCGGCGAGCACCCGGAGGACCAGGTCCCGGTCGGTGACGAGACCCAGCAGGCGCCCGTCCTCCACGACCGGAAGGACCCCCACGTCCTCCGAACGCATCAACCCGGCCGCGTCGCCGGCGTTCATGTCGGGGCCGATGGTCTGTGGCGACTCGGTCATCGCGTGACGTACCAGGATGGACATGGCTCTCCTCCCCCATCGATGGATTCCCTTCGCATCGTTACCCGCGCTCGCTCCGGTTTACCCACCGGCGAGGGTCGCTCCGCAGGCGCCGCAGCGCTCGCCGGCCGGCGGCGGCGCCCAGCAGCCCTGCCAGGAAGATGACCGCCAGGCCGGCCTGGAGCCTCACCTCGTCGTCGATCAGGACGGCCAACGCGACGAATGCCGCGAGGGTCGCCCCCGCGAGCCCGGCCAGGAGCGCGAAGGCCGAGGCTGTTATCGCGAGCCATCGCCTTCGGGTCCGCCACATCACCCAAGCGGCGATGAGCAGCAGGGCCGTCAAGGCGCCCACCACGCCCACGGAATCGAAGGCGCTCGCCTGCGCGCCCGAGGACCATGGCAGGAGCATCCCGACCACCATCGCCAGACCGGCGACGGCGGCCATCGCGGCCGGGAGATGGAGCCCGACCGGCATGGACAGAGCCCTCGAGCCGAACGACGCGGTGCCGCCGCCCGAGCCTCCGGGCGCCGTAGGGACGTGGCCCTCGGACACCGCGGACGCAGGCGCCGGAGGTACGGGGGTGGTAGCCGTGGGCGACGCTGCCGCGGTCTCGGTCGAAGATCCAACCGCGGTGGCCGCCGAGGAAGCGCCTGAGGTCGCGGCCGGACTCGTCGCGAGGGC
>JACDEY010000191.1 GCA_013816105.1 Actinomycetota bacterium | reverse complement strand
TTTTTCGGAGGGGGGGCGACTTCGGCGACCTCGGCGAGCTCGGGGGCATCCGCGACTTCGGCGACCGCGGCGACCTCGGGGGCAGGCTCCTCGACGCCGGCCTCGGGGACGTCATCCACGGGCTCGGTCGCAGCGTCGGACTCGACGCTCACGGCCGGCTCCTCCGGTGGCTCCTCCGGAAGGGGGCTCGGGCCGCCGGCCTCCTCGAGGGCGACCGCGGCCGCGTCGTCTGTCTCGGCGCGCTCCACGATCTCGGCGAGCTCGTCCGTTTCCGGATCGGTCATGGCACGTCCCGTGGTGGATTCGGTCTCAGTCATGGGGTCAGGGAGGAACCCGATCAGTTCGGTCCGAAGACCTGGAGAACCGCCTTCGAGAAGCTCAGGTCCATCCCGAAGACCATTGAAGTGAGGACGACGACCGCGACCAGGACGACGACCGTGTACCCGAGCAGCTCCGTCCGGGTGGGCCAGTTGACCTTGCGGAGCTCCTGGCGAACCTCCTTCAAGAACTGCATGGGAGGCGTGCGCTTCTTCCGCTCCGTGATCGCCCGCTGACGCTGCCGCATGGCGTCGAGCCGGTCCTGGCCCGTCGTCTTCTGCCGCTGCATCATCCTCTTGGCCTGACGGTTCATGTGGCGCTCCTTGCAGGGCCGGAGGGACTTGAACCCCCAACCGCCGGTTTTGGAGACCGGTGCTCTACCAAATTGAGCTACGGCCCTTCGTGGACCGGGAACTCAGTATAGGGTGCGGCCGGGAGTCGGGCAAAGGAGACTTAGCGCAGGGCGCCCGAGCCCGTCGAGAGCACGGGGGGAAGGGCCCGCCGGGCCGATCTCCTCCACCAGACCAGGCCAACGGCTGTCGCGCCGACCGCCGCCCCCCCCAGGGACAGAGCAGCGGAGCGGGCACGTTCGTTGGAGACGTAGCGCAGCAGGCGTCGTGCTCGGGCCGGCTCCTCGATCGCCTCGAGACCCGAGATGAGCCGCCCCAGGAACGCCTCGGACGGCTCTGAGACCACGTCACGAAGCGAGCCGAGGCCCGCGAGCAGGTCGCGGAACCGGGCCAGACCGGTCGCACACTTTGCGCAGCCGGCGAGATGCACCTGCGCCGGACCCACCGCTCGCGGCCCCGCCTCGGCGAGCTCCGGCAACAGTGGGCGGACCTGTTCACATCTCACCGGCGGCCTCCGAGGGGGAAAGGAGCACCTGCAATCGCCGGCGAGCGCGATGGAGGCGGACCTTGACGGCACCTTCCGACACGCCGAGATGATCGCCGATCTCGAGACAGGACAGGCCGTACACGTCCTTCAGCACCACTACCGACCGAAGAGACGCGGGGAGCGCCTGCAGCGCACCCTCCAGCGCGTCCCGATCGACCGCGGTCTGGTCGATCCGCGGATGGAGCGGGTCGCCGGTCTCGGGGCCATCCTCCGGGTCGGTGAGCAGCTCGCCGAAGCGGCCCCTCTTGCGCAGGAAGCTCATGGCCGCGTTCGTCACGATTCGGTAGAGCCATGTTTCGAACGCCGCCTCCTCTCGGAAGCCGGCCAGACCGTGGTAGACGCGAAGGTACGCCTCCTGGGTCACGTCCTCGGCATCCTGGCGGTCTCCGACCAGCCTCAGGGCCTGCGTGTACACCTTTCGATACGTAGCGCGTACGACCTCCTCGAAGGCGCCCGGCTCCCGCCGACGGCAAGCGTCGAGAAGCTCGGGGGCGATCATCTGAGCGGTTCCTTAGACGTCATCGCGAACCCTTACGTTACTCGCACGAAGGGAGTGCGGCCCTTCATGCCCCGGGTCGCCGGGTCCTCAGGCGAGCTGAACCTCGGCCTCGCTGTTCTTGATGACCCGGACGCGAAGGCCCTCGCGCTCGACCTCGGCCCAAACACTCAAGGTGGCCCGCCTCTCGGCTTCGTCCAGCGCCACGATCTCCCCGGACGCCGTGAGGGTCTCCCCCATGAAGACGACGGCCCGGAACTGAACCCTGATCCGCCGCAGGGCCGCCGGATCGCCTAGCCACTCCGTCAGCGTGGTCGTGACGTGGGCCATGCTGAACATCCCGTGGGCGATGACGCCGGGAAACCCCACCGACCGAGCGAACGCGTCGTCCTGATGCAGCGGGTTCCGGTCCCCCGACGCGTCGGCGTACGCCTTCACCTCCTCGCGGCGGACGGTCTTCGAACGCGCGGGAACCCGGTCTCCGACCGCGACGTCTTCGAACCGTACCCTCGCGGTCACGGGACGGCTGTCCCTCTGGAGAGGAGGGTCGTGCGGGCGAGCACCACCCGTTGACCCGCGTCGTCGCGCACATCAGCCTCGAGCACGAGGTACTCGTTCGGGCCCCGAGCGCGGATGTCGGCGATGCGGGGGACCGCCGACAGGCGGTCGCCGACTCGGATCGGGCGGCTCCACTCGTACTCCTGCTCACCGTGCACGACGAGCGCATAGTTCAACCCGAGATCCTGGTCGGCGATGACCCGGGCGCTGGTCATGATCTGCAGGACCGTCGCGAACGTCGGCGGGGCGAGTTGCCCCGGGTGGCCGGCGGCCCGGCCGGCCTCGGCATCCCGGTAGATCAGGTTGGCGTCCCCGATGGCCTCCGCGAACCGGACGACGTGGGCCACCTCGACCTCGAGCGAGACCTCGCCGTACTCCCTTCCCTTCAGGGTTGGATCGAGCGGCATGGGGGCATCCTCCCGGGTGGCAGGGGTCGGAGCCGAATTGGCGAGCCCGAATCGGCCCCACGGCTTGAAATCCCTTCGCGAACCGCGGCAGGCTATCGGAGGGGATCGGTCCGCCGCAACCCGAGGGAGCCGGGAGACTCATGGCCCGAACGGCACCCAAGCCCATCAGAGTCCTGGTCGCCGACGACCACACGACCTTCGCCCAGGCCCTGGGCATCGCCCTGCGACTCGAGAAGGGCTTCGTCGTGGAGATCGCCTCGAGCGCCGAGGAAGCCGTCGAGCTGGCCGCGCGCACCGGCGCCGAAGTGGTGTTCATGGACCTGGAGATGCCGTCGATGGGAGGGGTGGAGGCGATCCGGCAGATCAAGGCGCGAATGCCGTCGGTCCCCGTTATCGCGCTCTCGGCTCACGATGAGGATCTCTATCGGGCCCGAGCCCTGGAGGCCGGCGCCGTGGGATACCTTTCGAAGGCGAGTTCGGTCGCCGCCGTCGCCGCGGCGGCCCGTAGCGCGAGGGCCGGCGAGATCCTGCTGGACGCTGAGGAGGCGGGGCGGCTCCTCCGGCAGCTTCGCCGGCGCCGGCATCAGGACGCCACGGAGCGGCAGCGGGTGGCGCTGCTCACCTCTCGTCAGGCGGAGATCTTGCAGCTCATCGCGGACGGGCTTTCGTCGCGGACGATCGCGGACCGCCTTCACGTGAGCCATCAGACCGTCCGGACCCATGTGCAAAACATCCTCACCCGGCTCTCGACGCACACGAAGGTTCAGGCGGTGACCCTGGGCATCCGGCAGGGGAAGATCACGCCGGGCGGACCAGGCGAGCCGCGGTCCGAGCCACGGCCCCGGAGCGCCAGC
>JACDEY010000190.1 GCA_013816105.1 Actinomycetota bacterium | reverse complement strand
GTCGCTGCCCAGGACGCGGGGTTTCGCCCCTCCGTCGAGGACTGGGTGGGCGCCGGCTACATCGCAGGTGCTCTGGCCAGGGAGGGGTTGGTCCTGTCCACAGAGGCGCGGGTGGCCATCCCGAGCCCGGCCGACCTGGAAGCCATCCGCTCGTCAGTGTCCGCACGTGAGCTCCTGGCCGCGGGGTTCCAGAAGGACGTCGATCTGGCCCTCGAGGTGGACGTCTGCGATGTCGTGCCTGTCCGCTCGGACCGGGATCCCGCTGGTCGCACCTTCGTTGGCGTGGAAGCGGGAACCGAGCCAAGGACGGCCCGTGCCGGACCGTCTCGGCCGAGCCGGCCTTAGCCCCTCCCGCTACTCGCTCACAATCTCGACGTGCTCCGCGAAAACGTAGAGCGACTCATCCTCGACGGCGGTCCGGTCCGCGGTTGACAGCTCGACGTCCTCCGGTGGCGCCCGCAGTGCGGTCCCGCGGATGACGAGTCGTTGGCCAGGTCTGACGGTGACGGCCCGCTCTGGCTGACGTTCCTCGTCGAGCACGACGAATGCCCGCTCGCCTTCGCTGCCGATCCAGAGCGTGACGTCCCCGGTGACGCTCTCCACACGGACATTCGCCAACTCCACCCGCCGTCCCGCCAGGGTGGCATCGCGCGCGCCGACGATGTCGCCCAGCCTGGTGATCACCTCGGCGGACGCCACCGGAACGGGCGTCGCCTGAGCGGACGTCCGCGGATCGGCCGCAGGAGCCGTCGACGGCGCACCGCCGAGGACGGTCGCAGCGACCACCACCAGGACGACTCCAGCTGCCCCGAGGGCCACCGCCTGAGCCGTGCTGACCGCGGTGCTGTTCGCCCCGCGCGCTGATCGGTCGCCCACTCCGAACAGCCCGGCGAGGATGGCCGGCAGACCCGTGGGCTGGACCCGCGACAGCGCGTTGTCCAGGCTGCCGGCGGGCCTCACGGAATAGCCGCATCGCTGGCAGGTCCAGTCCCAGGGCCCTTTGTCCCTGACGAACTCGTGATCCAGGTCAGGGCGGCCCCGGCCGGACGATGCCTCGGTCACGCGCTCGCCGACACGACGCCAGGCGACGGAGTGGCACGTCGGGCAACGGACTTCGTCAGGTGCGGGCCGTCCGCGCTTCCTCGTCATCGCGTCCCTACCCCAGCGCGGCCGAAGGCGGTATCCCACCGCGGCCGGTCCTCGAAACGTTGCTGCAACGGCCCTGTTAGGGAAGCCGCATCCCAACGCTCCCGCTCCTTATACACGGCCGTGGGATCACAAGTCAGACAGGCAGACGGCCGGGTTCGAGGCGACGACGCATCGCCCGCCCCCGCGGAATCGGAAGCCTGGCGCGAACTGGCAGCGCAGCGGGGATGACACACCCCGCCGAATGCAGGACGCAGAGCGTCCGAAAGGAGCTGGCTGTGCCGGAGATTCCCGTTCGTCGCCGCGAAGGCGGCGGCATGCCCTGGTGGATCTGGGTTGTCGTTCTGCTCGTGATCGTCGTCGTTGGCTGGCTTCTGCTCAACGCGCTGACGTAACGGGCCAGGATCGTCACGAGTGATGGAAGGAGACACAATGAACCGCACGAAAATCAGCGAAGGCGACGAGTGGGAGCTCGAGAACCCCGATCAGGACATCCGCGGCTGGACAGCGGTCGACGACTCGGGCCAGGAGCTCGGCCGGATCACCGACCTTCTCGTGGACGAGGACAGGCAGGTGATCGACGGCATCGTCCTCGACTCCGGCCAGGAGTACCACGACACCAACTGGCGAGCCGGCGATGGAAAGGTCGTCGTCTCCTCCGCGAGCACGACGGACTACGGCAGCGCTGCCATGGCGAGCGGCGATGAAGCGGCCAGCGAGCGCGACACGATGCGGGTTCGCCGCCACGCCGAGGAGCTCCGAGCCGAGAAGGAGCGCGTGCAGGCCGGCGAGGTCGAGGTCCGCAAGGACGTCGTCGAGGAAGAGCGAACGATCGACGTCCCGGTGACGCGTGAAGAGGTCGAGGTCCGGCGCTATGCCGTGGACCGGCCGGCGAGCGAGGCGGAGATTGTCGACACGGGCGACACGATCCGGGTGCCGGTCATGGGCGAGCGAGTCGACGTCCAGAAGGACGTGCGGGTCGCCGAGGAACTCGAGATCAGCAAGCGGCCGGTCACCGAGACGAAGCGCGTCTCCGACACCGTCCGTGAAGAGCGGATCGACATCACCCAGGAAGGCGACGTCGACGTCGCCGACGACACCGACGTCACGACCAGGCGGTAGGCCATGCCGGATCACCCTCGCGCTGACGAGATCCCGGTCCGTCCGACCGCCACGCGCGTCGTGGGCGATGGGCCGGATGTCGTCCAGCGGGCGTCCTTCGTCGCGCCTCGCGATGCGGTCCGCTGGGGCCCGATCGTCGCCGGGCTCCTGACGGCGCTGGGCGCGTTCGTCCTCCTCAGCACGCTGCTGCTCGCCATCGGCGCGAACACCGTGCGGGTCGGGAACGCGCAGGCCGACGAAGCGGCCACCGGGGCGGGGATCGCGACCGCGATCGTCGCCCTGCTCAGCTTCCTGCTCGGCGGTTTCGTCGCGGGTCGAACGGCTGCCGTCGGCGGTCGCGCCACCGGGCTCCTGAACGGGTTTCTGGTCTGGGCGCTGGGCCTCCTCGTCATCCTCATGTTGTCGGCGTTTGGCGTCGGTCAGCTGTTCGGCGCCGCCGGCGACCTGTTCGGTCAGTACCGCGCCGCTGGCGCACCCCAGCCCGAGGGCGTCGACCCGGCGGCGGTGGCCCAGGGACTCCGGGATGCAGCGATCCCCGCGTTCCTCTCGCAGCTTCTGCCCGCGGCGGCGGCGGCGATCGGTGGCGTGCTCGGCGCCCGCGATCCGGAAGACATCGAGCTCGATGCCGTTCGGCGCGATCACTGATTCGAAGGCACGGGCGGTGGATCCACGGGGAAACCCGCTCGGTGGCCAGAAGCAGCAGGATCTCCCCGGCCCGGTCCGTCCGCTCGCCGCCAGCCTCCGACGCAATCTACCGCGCCAGCCGCCCGTCGCTGTCGCCGGTCAGGCCGCCAGCGGCGCGGCGGCGAACTGGACGCTGAAGGCCCTGCACCAGATCACCGCGCTCTTGAAGCGGGAGATGTCGGTGCCGGCCGGGACCTCGTAGTTGAAGGAGCCGTCGCTGGCCTTCAGCTTGCCCAGCTCGATGGCGTCGTCGGCATAGCCATCGGGGCTGGGTGAGAGGTAGACGAACAGGTCGGGCCCGTTCCTGACCGAAATCCGCTCGAATCGCAGGACGTAGGTGTCGGCCGCGGTTTCGATGAGCAGGACCTCGCCGCTCGCGAAGTGGAACTCATCCGCGCCAGACAGGCTGCCCGACAGCACGGTCTTGCCTCCGCCTCCGGACCCACCGTCGCTTCCGCCAGACGCCGGGGCCACCGAAGGTGCTTCCGTTCCCGGCGCCCCGACGGCAACCGGTGCGCCCTCGTCGAGCTCGGTCCGGATGAAGATCGGCGAGCCCAGGATCCAGCCCAGCGGCAGCCCAACGA
>JACDEY010000189.1 GCA_013816105.1 Actinomycetota bacterium | reverse complement strand
CCCGCTTCTCTTTGGCCCTGATATCGTGGGCTTCTAGGGGCGCGTAGCTCAGTGGGAGAGCGCTGCCTTCACACGGCAGAGGTCGCAGGTTCAAAACCTGCCGCGCCCACCACAAAACCCGCTGGTCCGAGCCACTTCCATCTGATCTGCGGCCGTTCGGCATCAGAGCGTCCGAGTTGGTTGACATGGTCGAACCGCCTGGGGGACACTCCTCGTTCGCATCCTACGGGAGGGAGGGACTCCATGGCGCTCCTGTCGATTGAGGCAGAAGCGAGTTGGAATGCAGCCGTGGCCCAAAAGTCCGACATCGCGCTCGTCGTCACCGTGAACGACTCAAGCCGGAGCCCCCGTAACCGGCCTGCAGGCGGAGGATTTCAAGGTCTATGAGTCGGCGGGGACGGTAGGGCCCGAGAGAAGCCGCCAGGTCATTCCCCTTCCCTTCTTCCAAGAGCACCCGGCTGGCGATGCCCCTGGTGCCTACGCGATCGGTGTTGACGGGGGCGGCAAATGGGGTGGCAGCATTGCCATCTTCATCGTTGACGTCTTTGCCGGTGGGGACGTGGGCCGCGCGGTCACTTCAGTCCGCTTCTAGGAGGCCCAGGGGGCGCCTTCCCTTCAGTTCAGCTCAGGGTCGCTCCGAACCGGTCGTTGGAGAACCCCTCGCCCAGCACCCCCGGGGCTGTCCTGATTCCAGAACTGGTTCCCCTCGGCCGTCAGACCCCCCGCCGAGCCGTACACGACGTGGACCGCTCCCTGATCGAAGAAGTCCTCCGACCCGCGAGGCGGACAGGGCCACGCGCGGACAGCGGGCTATCATCGAGGCCATGCCACGGGTGACTCTGCCGGACGGAAGCATTCACGATCTCGATCGCGGGCTGCCCCTGGCCGAGGCGATGCCGGACGAGGCGGTGTGCGCGCGCGTCGACGACCGCCTGGTCGACCTGGCCTGGCCGGTGGAAGGCGATGTGAACGCCGAGCCCGTCCTTGCTTCGGACGAGGAGGGACTGCACGTTCTCCGTCACTCCACCGCTCACGTGATGGCCCAGGCAGTGTGCGACCTGTACCCGGGCACGAAGTACGCCATCGGGCCACCGATCCAGGACGGCTTCTACTACGACTTCGAGCTCCAGGAGTCGCTGAACGTGGACGACCTCGAGCGGATCGAGACGCGCATGAGGGAGATTGTGGCCGCGAACCAACCGTTCATCCGCGAGGAGCTCGACCGCGACGCAGCCCTGGTGCGCTTCGCCGATCAACCGTTCAAGCGAGAGATCATCGAGACGGCCGAGGCGGAGGAAGGGGCGCTCGGAGACCGGTTCTCCCTTTATCGAAACGACGGGTGGGCCGACCTGTGCCTTGGGCCCCACGTCCCGACCACCGCGAGGATCGGAGCCTTCAAGCTCCTGAGCGTCGCGGGAGCCTACTGGCGCGGCGACGAGCGTCGTCCCCAGCTCCAGCGTGTGTACGGCACCGTTTGGCCCAGCGAGGAGGATCTCGAAGCGTATCTCCGCCGCCGGGAGGAAGCGGAGCGCCGCGACCACCGGAAGCTGGGCCGGCAGCTCGATCTGTTCTCGTTCCCGGACGAGCTCGGTATGGGATTGGCGGTCTGGCACCCCAGGGGCGGCATCCTCCGCAAGCAACTCGAGGACTTCGTGCGAGATCTCCACGTGACCCGTGGTTACGACCCGGTGTTCTCACCGCACATCGCGCGCTCGGTGCTGTGGGAGACCTCCGGACACCTCGCGAAGTTCGCGGACCTCATGTACCCCGCCATGGATGGGGAGACGGCGCGGTATTTCGTGAAGCCCATGAACTGCCCCTTTCATGTCCTGATCTACAAGTCCCGGGGGCGCTCGTACCGGGAGCTCCCCATGCGCCTCCAGGAGCTGGGCACGGTCTACCGGCAGGAGCGAGCGGGGACGCTTCACGGGCTGCTCAGGACGCGCGGCATGACGACCGAGGACGCCCACATCATCTGCACCGAGGATCAGCTGATCGACGAGCTGCTGGCGGTGTTCGACCTGACCCTTGAGATCCAGAGGACGTTCGGCTTCACCGATCCGGTGGTGAACCTCTCGACCAAGCCCGGCCTGGCCATCGGCGACGAGGCGATGTGGGCCAGGGCGACCGAAGCCCTGCGCTCGGCGCTCGACAAGAGCGGCCTGGACTACACCGTCGCCGAGGGTGAGGGGGCGTTCTACGGCCCCAAGGTGGACTTCCACTTCCACGACGCGATAGGCCGGCTCTGGCAGCTCACCACGATCCAGTGCGACTTCGCCCTGCCCGAACGGTTCGACATGGAGTACACGGGCGAGGACAACCACCGGCACCGGCCCGTGATGATCCATCGGGCCATCCTCGGAACGCTGGAGCGCTTCGTGGGGGTGCTGACGGAGCACCATGCAGGTGCCTTCCCGCTGTGGCTCGCGCCCGAGCAGATCCGGTTCGTGCCGATCGCCGACCGTCACGCCTCGGCGGCCGAGTCCCGGGCGGTCTCGATGCGCGAGCGCGGACTTCGGGTCGGCGTGGACGCGAGTCGCGAGACCGTTCAGAAGAAGATCCGGGAAGCGCAGCTGATGCGGATCCCGTACACGATCGTCCTGGGGGACCGGGAGATCGAGGCGGGGACGGTCTCTGTCCGCGACCGTTCGGCCTCGGAGGTTCGAGGCATTCCCGTCGGCCCGTTCGTGGACGCCGTGGTCGAGGAAGCGGCCAGTCGAGCGCTCGAGGGCGTCGACCTGGCCGCGCTCGCCGGTGGGAGCCGCCCCGCTGCCACCTGATCCGGTGCGGACGGACCATCTGTGGTCTCCCTGGCGGATGGAATACATCCTCTCGGAGCAGGAGGAGGGCTGCTTCCTGTGTCGGCAGGACGGGAGCGACGGGAAGGGGGAGCCGGCCCCCCGGACCCTGTTGCGGTCCGAGCTGGCGTTCGTCATCTTGAACGGCTACCCGTACAACCCGGGTCATCTGCTCGTCGCCCCGAACCGGCACGTCGCCGAGCTGGAAGCGCTCGACGGCCCGGAGCTCACGGAGATCTCCCGCCTTCTTCAGCGAAGCATCGGCGCGCTGAAGGAGGCGAGCCGGCCGGACGGGTTCAACCTGGGCATGAACCTCGGGAGGGTGGCCGGCGCCGGCGTTCCGGAACACCTCCACTGGCACGTCGTCCCTCGCTGGAGCGGGGACACGAACTTCATGCCGATCGTCGGCCGGACCCGTGTGCTTCCGGAGCTGCTGGCCGACACCTATGCCAGGCTGAAGCCCCACTTCGCCTAGAGGCTGCCGGCGAGGCTCGTACGGTACGCTTCGCGCACGATCCCGCGTGAAGGAGACCGTGCGCGAATACATCCGCGAGTGGAGCCCGGCTCTCGGCAGGGACATGGAGGTCCTTCGGTTCGGGACCGCCGGGAGGCCCCTGCTCGCCTTCCCGACATCGATGGGCAGGTTCTATCAATGGGAGGACTTCGGCCTCGTCTCGGCCCTCGAGGACCGGATCGAGGGCGGCTCCGTCCAGGTCTGGTGCGTCGACGCCGTGGACGGGGAGTCCTGGTA
>JACDEY010000188.1 GCA_013816105.1 Actinomycetota bacterium | reverse complement strand
GGGCGCGAGGGCCGTGACCGTGCGGACGGGGTCGTTCGCCGGCGGCAGCATCCAGGTCGTGCAGGGTGGCTCGGCCCGGGTGATCCGGTCCGAGATCACGCACGACATCCTTTTCGACGAGAACAACGGGGCCATCAGCGCCTCGAGGAACGAGATCGGCGGCAACCTGCAGGCCTTCCAGAACACCGGCGGGGTGTCGATCTCCCGGAACGTGATCGACGGCAACCTGCAGTGCAAGGAGAACGTCCCCGCGCCGACAGGCGGCGGGAACATCGTGCAGGGCGAGAAGGAAGATCAGTGCGAGAACCTGTAACGCGCTGAACGATCCGATCGCTCGCAGGACGCGCCGCCCCGGTCCAAAGGACCGGGGCGGTTGCCTGCGTACAATGCCCGCCATGCGGGAGGGCGCTCGCGAGGAGGGCGGTTCCACGGCGGAGCGACGCGCGGAGCCGGATGATCCGGCCGCCCTCCATCCGCTCCCCGAACGAGATCCCAGGGTGGCGCTGGTCCTCGGCGCGCTCGCCTACGGAGAGCGCTGCGGCGCCGAACGCTCGACCGAGGCGGTCCGTCTCGCTCCCGACAACCGCTCGCGCCTGGTGCAGCAGCAGGTGGCGGACCGGGAGTGGGGAAACTGCGCGCTGCTCGAGGCGCGACTCCACGAGCTCGGTGGCGAGGGTGAGACCGACCGCTTCCGCCCCTTCTTCGACGCGTTCTTCCAAAGGACCAGGCCCGGCGACTGGGTGGAGGCACAGACTTTCCATTACGTGGGGGACGCGCTCGTCTCCGACTTCGCCGATGTGGTGGTGCCGCGCGTCGACCCGGTCTCCGCCGAGATCGTCAGGCGGACCCTGGGCGATCGTGAGGACCTGGAGACGTTCGCCCTCGACGAGCTGACGCGCACCCTGAGCGAGGATCCGGGCGCCAGCGAGGCGATCCGCCGGTACTCGGAGCGGATCATCGGAGAGGCCTTCACCCAGACGGGCCGCGCGCTCGAGGCCGTCGAGGGCCTCCGGTCGCTCCTCGAGGGAGGGCCGGGAACCACCCGCCTCGTGGTCGAGCTGCTGGAGCGGCACCGCGTCCGCCTGGACCGGCTGGGGATCGAGCCGGTCGAGGAGGAATAGGCCGGACCCTCCCCCCGCGTGCCGCCGAAATCCCCTCGATGGGGGATTGTCCGAAAGCGCCCCCACCGGTAATCTCGCCATCGCTCCGAAAGCGCTTCAACGGATGAGGCCCGCTTCCGGGGCGATCCCCAACCCCTCGCTTCCCACAGTCTGCCATGCGATACGGCACGGGCGGAAAGCGCTTCCCCGTGCGGTCAAGTGGCGGGCGGAGGCGCGCCGCAATGGGTGCGTCGCAACGATGACGCTTCCCTCGCCACGAGGAGGTTGCGGTGACGGTTGTGAACGGGGAGATGGCTGGAACCGCCGGCGTGGATGAAGGCAGGATCCCAGCATCGCGCAGGCGCCGGACGCGGGTGGCGATCGGTATCCAGGACCTGGCGTTTCATCACGAGGTTCTCGATTTCCTGGACCGCGACCCCCGGATGGACATCGTCGGAGCCGTCGGCGACCCGGATCGGTTTCCCGGGCTCCTTTCGAGCATGCATCCGGACGTCGCGCTCTCCTGTCCGTCCGTCGGTCGAGCCTTGCGCGCCGCGGCTGCCGAGAACTTGAAGGCTCCGGTTCCCGTGATGCAGGTCGCCGAGGAGATGACGGTACCCGTCCTTCGCGATGCGATCGACGCGGGGGCGGCCGGAGTCTTCTCCTGGCCGGAAGAGCGAAGCCAGCTCGCAGAGGCCCTCGCGTCGATGCCTGCACCGGGCCTTCACGCCCCCTCGAGGCGGGGAAGAGTCCTCACGGTGCTGGGTGTCCGAGGCGGCGCCGGAGCGACGTTCGTGTCAACCCATCTGACGGCGGCATTCGCCGATCGCGGGCTCCGCGCGGTTCTCGTGGATCTCGATCACGAGTTCGCGGACCTTACGCCCGCGCTCGGGATCTCACCGGATCAGCGCTACCGCAGCGTGGCCGATCTTCTTCCCGTCATGGAGGAGCTTGACCCGGATCACGTCGAGGACGTCCTTTTCCGTCACCCCCGGGGCTTCTCCGTCCTGCTCGGCCCTCCAGCGGAGGTGGACACGACCGAACGGGACCTCTCCCGCCTGTCCCGGGCGGCCGTCGCCCTGCTCGCCGTCACCTATCAGGCCGTTGTTCTCCACGCACCACGACGACTTGGCGAGGCGGGAAGGGCGGCCATTCGTCTCGCGGACGAAGTCATCTTGGTCGTTGGGCTGGATCTGTTCTCCCTTCATGGCGCCAGGCGGGCGGTGGAGGCCCTCGGCCTCGATGCTATGGCGCAGCCTCGCATCGTCGTCAATCAGGGGACTCGCTCGACGGTAGGCCCGAAAGATGTTGAGCGGGTGCTCGGGCTGGCCCCGATTGGGGCCATCCGGTCCGATCGGGCGGTGAAGCGGGCACAGGATCAGGGTCAGCTATTGCCCCGGCGGGCACGGAGAGCGGGCAGCGACGTCCGGGCCCTGGCCGAGGCGGTTCTCGCCGCTGGGTCGGATCCGGAAGGCGGCGCAAGCCGAGGGGATCTCTGACATGGTCGCCGCCACGCCGGACACCGACGCTATCAAGAAGAAGGTTCGCGCCCGCCTCCTTGGCGGCACGGGGCACCGGATGCTCGACGGGCTCAGCCCTCCGGAACGAAGGCTGCTCGTTCGAGCCGAAGTGATGACGGTTCTGCGAGACCGCCGCACCATCCTGCCCGCCGGCGCGCTGACGGAGATGGTGAATCAAGTTTCCGATGAAGTCGTCGGCCTCGGACCCGTGGAGCGACTGCTCAAGGACCCGGATGTCAGCGAGGTCATGGTCAACGGGGCCGACGACGTCTACGTGGAGCGGAAGGGGCGGCTCGAGAGGGTGGAAGGCATGCTTTTTGAGGGGGAGGAGCAGGTCTTCCACCTGATCGAGCGAATCGTGGCACCTCTCGGTCTGCGAGTCGATGAGTCGTCACCTTACGTGGACGCCCGGCTCGCCGACGGTTCACGGGTGAACGCGATCGTCCCGCCCCTTTCGCTCTGCGGTCCTGTACTCACGATCCGCAAGTTCACGTTGCGTCCGTTCATGCCCGAGGATCTGGTGCGGCTGGGGACGCTCGACGACTCCATGAAGGGCTTCCTTCGATCGTGCGTCCGAGGGAAGGCCAACATCATCGTCTCAGGAGGGACGGGATCCGGAAAGACGTCCCTGCTCGGCGCCCTCTCCTCTTTTATCCCGGCGAACGAGCGGCTGATCACGATCGAAGACGCGGCGGAGCTGCGCCTTTCGCAGCCCCACGTCGTGTCTCTCGAGGCGCGGCCACCCAACGTCGAAGGCCTCGGTGAGGTCACCGTCAGGACCCTCGTCCGGAACGCTCTTCGCATGCGGCCCGACCGAATCATCGTCGGTGAGGTTCGAGGCGGTGAGGCCCTCGACATGCTTCAGGCGATGAACACCGGCCACGAGGGCTCCATGTCGACCGCTCATGCGAACTCGCCACCAGACCTGCTCTCCCG
>JACDEY010000025.1 GCA_013816105.1 Actinomycetota bacterium | reverse complement strand
GTGCAGCTCGCGAAGGAACCCCCCTCGCACATCATCGCCCCCGCGGTCCACAAGTCCCGAACCGAGATCGCGCAGCTGCTCTCCGCCCATTCAGGACGCCCGCTGCCCGACGACCCGCAGGTGCTCACGGCCTACGCGCGCGAGGTCCTGCGCCAGACGTTCCTGGACGCGGACATCGGCATCTCGGGCGTGAACTTCGGGGTCGCCGCGACCGGCTCGCTCGCCCTCGTGACAAACGAGGGCAACGGGCGGATGGTCACCTCCTTGCCGCCGGTCCACGTGGCGATCATGGGGATGGAGCGGATCGTCCCGTCGTTCGAGGAGCTGTCCCTCCTTCTGCCGATGCTGGTCGCGAGCGCGACCGGGCGCCCCGTATCGACGTACTTCTCGTTCATCAACGGGCCCCGGCTGCCCGATGAAGTGGACGGGCCGGAGGAGGTCCACGTCGTGGTCCTCGACAACGGTCGCTCGAAGATCCTCGGGACCGAGTACCAGTCGATCCTCCACTGCATCCGCTGCGGGGCCTGCCAGAACGTCTGCCCGGTGTACCGGCAGGTGGGCGGGCACGGCTACGGCGCCGTGTACGGCGGCCCGATCGGGGCGGTGTTGACCCCGCTGCTGGTCGGGTTCGAGAAGGCCGGCGACCTGCCCCACGCCTCCTCTCTCTGTGGCGCGTGCACCGAGGTGTGTCCGGTCAAGATCCCCCTGCACGAGCAGCTCCTGGCCCTGCGGCGGGACGTGGCCATGGAGAGGAAGCCGGTGGTCGAGGGCCTTGCGTTCCGTGCATGGTCAGCGGCCTGGCGCCGGCCATGGGCCTACCGGCTCCTGGCCCGGCTGGCCCGCGCCGGCCAGCGCCTCCTCGTGCGAGGCGGTCGCATCAGGAAGGCCCCGCTGCCGTTTTCCCGTTGGACGAACCGCCGTGACCTCCCCCCCATCGCCCGCCGCACCTTCCGCGAGCGTTGGAGCGCCCGCTGATGGAGCGAGCAGCCTTCCTCGAGAGGGTCCGCCGGCGACTGAACGGCGCTGCGGGCCCCGGCCTTCCCTCCGTCTTCCCGCTCACGCCGGCATCGGGAAACGGCATGCCGCCGGCCGAGCGGTTCCCGATCGAACTCGCGAAGTCGGGGGGGCTCGCCCGGGCCGTGCCCAGGGCCCGGCTGGCAGAGGCGGTGGCGGAGGTCCTCGGAGAGCTGCCGTCTGGCAGGCGGGTGGTCGTCGCGGCGGACGTGGAGCCGTACCGCGCGGAGGTCGACGCCGGACTGGTGGCGGCCGCGGCAGAGGTAGTTCGACCAATGCCGGAGGAGTGGCGGGCGGAGGCGGCGACCGCCGACTGGGGATTGACGTCCGCGCGCCTCGGTGTGGCCTCCACCGGCTCGCTCCTCATCGTCCCCGGGCCCGAGACACCACGCGTGGCGAGCCTCCTTCCGCCCGCGCACCTCGTGATCCTGGCCGTCGAGCGGCTCGTCCCGGGCCTGGAGCAGGTCATGCCGGTACTGACATCGCTTGCGAACGAGTCCTCCGCCCCGGTCCTGATCACCGGCGCCTCCCGCACTTCCGACATCGAGATGACGACGGTGATAGGCGTCCATGGCCCAAAGGTGCTGAGGGTCCTCCTGGTGGAAGAAGGGGCGGACTAGGCGTCCGCCGGAGGAGGCTCGTCCTCGAGGGCTGGCTGCGGCATCTGCTGGGCCTCGACCGGCACCACCCAGAAGGGCACCTGCGCCAGACGGTCCTCGCCGGCGCGCACCTCGAAGACGTAGGTCCCGAAGTCGGGCACCGGGAAGCCGTAGAAGCGGAAGGTCACCACGTTGGCCGTCGCGCGCGTCGCGTCGATCGGATGGGCCTCGAACCGGGCCTCCACCTGCTGCTGGAAGTTCACCGTCCGCCCGTCGGCGTCGACGATGGTGTAGGTCAGCGAGAAGGACCGGCCGACCTCCTGCGGCTCGCCGACCACACGAACGACGAACGAGATGGCTCCGATCCGAAGCGGCCGGGGGAAGTTCCGCGGAAAGAAGTGGAGGTCCGCCCCTCCACGGGTGACGTAGAACAGGCCCCCCTGCGAGTCCGCGGCCTCGGCGACGAACGCGTAGTCGACCTTCATCCGCCGATCATCGACATCGACCGATCCGGCCGCTCGAAGTCCGGGTGGTTGATCTTGTGACCCTCCCACTTGGCCCACACCGTCGACCGGATCGTGGCCTCCAGCTCCTCGTCGGAGGCGCCGGCGCGAAGCGGCGTGCGGAGATCCGCCTCGTGCATGGAGAACAGGCATGCCCGAAGCTGACCGTCCGCGGTGAGCCGGAGCCGGTTGCACGTGTCGCAGAAGGGCTCGGTCACCGAGGGGACCACGCCGACGCCGCCGGGCGCCCCGTCGGCGAAGCGGAAGGTCCGTGCCGGCTCGGAGCCGCCGGCGTCGGCGAGCAGAGGGAACGCTCGATCGATCGCGGCGACGACATCCGCCGAAGGAACGACCTTGGCCCGCTCCCACCGGTGGTCGGCGTCGAGCGGCATGTACTCGATGAACCGGACCTGGTATCCGGTCTCGCGAGAGAGTCGCGCGAAGTCGACGACCTCATCGTCGTTCGTTCCCGCGATGACCACACAGTTCAGCTTGATCGGCGAGAGCCCGGCCGCATCGGCCGCGCGAAGCCCGGCGAATACCCTCTCCAGCGCGTCGCGACGCGTCATCTCGGCGAACCGGTGTCGCAGCAGCGAGTCGCACGAGACGGTGACCCGCCCGAGCCCGGCCCGCGCCAGCGGAGCCGCCAGGCGGTCGAGGAGGAAGCCGTTCGTCGTCATCGACATGGTCACGGCAGGGAACCGCGCGTGGAGGCGAGCCACCAGATCGGGCAGCTCGCGGCGCACGGTCGGCTCGCCCCCGGTGAGCTTGACCTCGGACACGCCCAGCCCGACGAAGATGCCCACCAGCCGTTCGATCTCATCGAAGCCGAGCGTCCGCTCCGACGGGATCCACGGCAGCCCCTCAGCCGGCATGCAGTACGTGCAGCGGAAGTTGCATTTGTCCGTGACCGAGACGCGCAGGTCGTCGGCCAGACGCCCGAACGTGTCGATCAGCGGAGTGACTGTCGTCCCCATCGCGGTCCTTTCCGTCCCGCCAGCATAGGTGCTCCGGATGCCTCCGGGAGACGTCACCGTTACCATCGCCCCATGGCGAAGGCGGAGCGATCCGGGGGGGCCCTGCGGGTGGCCGTCATCACCGTGAGCGACGGAGTCGCTCGCGGGGTCCGCGAGGACGCCTCCGGGCGGGCGGTTGCGGACCTCCTGGAGGGTGCCGGGTTCGAGGTGGTCCGGCGGGCGGTGGTCGCCGACGAGCGAGGAGAAATCGAGTCGCTCCTGCGCGGCCTGGCCGACGACGGCATGCCGTTGGTCGTGACGACCGGCGGGACGGGCCTCGGTCCCCGCGACATCACTCCCGAGGCGACCCGAGCCGTGATCGACCGTGAGGCGCCGGGCCTCGCGGAGGAGATGCGCGTCGCGGGCAGGGCCTCGACGCCCCTGGCCGCACTTTCCCGAGGGCTCGTAGGAAGCCGGCGGTCCACGCTGATCGTCAACCTCCCCGGGAGCGAACGCGGATCGAAGGAGAGCCTCTCGTCGATCCTGCCGGTCCTTCCCCACGCCCTCGAGTTGCTCGGTGGCCGGACGGTCCACGGCCCGGCGGGGTCAAAGTCCGCCACCGGTGCAGACTCGCCGGGCGGCGAGGAAGATCGCGCCTCGGCAACGGTCGAGGACCAGCTCGTCGCTCGCCGGGCGGCCGGCGAGCCCGTCGTGCTGGGAACCGCGGTCGGGGTGAAGGGGAACCCCCCGTGCCGCCTGGGCCAGAAAGTTCTCCTGGGACCTGAGAGCGCACTTGCGGGAACCCTCGGCTGCGCCGAGTTCGACGATGCCGCCGTCGCCGACGCCTCAGGCGTCCTGCAGGGAGGAGCCCCGGTCACGCGGACCTACTCCCATGACCTGGGCAGCATCGACGTGTTCCTCGAACCGTTCCTTCGAGCCCCGCTCCTGCTGGTCTTCTCGGCCACACCGGTCGCGCTGCACGTGGTTCGGTGGTCTCGCGAGCTCGGCTTCGATCCAGTACTCATCGAGGACCGCGCGGAGCGCGTCACGGCCCAGCACCGGGAGGCGGGGGTGGTGCGAAAGAACGCTGAGGGCCTCGCGATCGACGGCGACGCGATGGCCGTCCACACGGACCACGAGGCTCCCGCCCTCGCCGGCTCCGTGGCCGCCCTGCTCCAATCGCCGGTTCGCTTCATCGGCGTTATGGGGAGCGCCCGCCACGTCGGCCGCCACCTCCGTAGCCTCCGGGACCGGGGCTTCTCCGAAAATGACCTCCGGCGAGTCCGAACCCCCGTGGGGCTCGACATCGGGGCCCGGACGGCCGAGGAGATCGCGCTCTCCATCCTGGCCGGGCTGGTCGCGGCGCGCCGCGGTGCCCGTGGCGGCTGGCTCGATCGATAGACTCTGATCCGACGTGGAAGCCGCATTCTTCGACCTCGACAAGACGCTGCTGCCGGGCTCCAGCCTCTTTCCGCTGGCGCGGGAGATGCATCGACAGCGGTTCTTCGGCCTCAGCGACATCGCCCGGCTGGGATTGGACCAGCTTCGATACCGTGCCGTCGGGCGGGAAGCCGAGGGCGCAATGGAGCGGGCACGGGGCGCATCCCTCGAAGCCATCCGCGGACGGCGGACGAGCGAGATGGTCGCCGTGGGAAGGGCGGTGGCGACGGAGGAACTCATCCCCAGGCTGTACCCGCAGGCGGTCGAGCTGCTGTCCCGTCACAAGCTCGCCGGCCGCGAGGTGTACATCTGCTCCTCGTCCCCCGAGGACTATCTGGCCCTCCTGGCCGACGCGCTGGGTATCGACGGGGTGATCGGCACCAGGGCCGAGGTCGTCGACGGGCGCTACACGGGGGAGCTCGACGGTCCTCTCGCCCACGGCGCCGAGAAGGCCCGCCGCGTAGCGGAGCTGGCGAAGGATCGAGGCGTGGACCTCAGCCGATCATTCGCCTATTCGGACAGCATCAACGACCTCCCATTGCTCGAGCTCGTGGGTACCCCGGTAGCGATGAACCCGGATCGCAAGCTCCTGATGATCGCCAGGAAGCGCGGGTGGATCGTGCAGGACTTCCGGATCGCGCGCCGCCGCACGCTCATCGCCTCGGCGGCCGGAGGCGGCGCCGCGGCCGTGGGAGCCGCAGGATACGTCGTCGGATATGCGTTCGGTCGCCGGGCCGCGACCCGCGCCTGACCCGCCCCCGACGGGGTCTCGTCGCCGCCGGGCCACCCTCTCCGCGGAGGGCGTAGGATTCGCCCCAGCCACGCCCAGTCGCTCTCCCCGAACCCGAGAAGGAGTCTCCATGGCGACCGAACAGCCGGGCACGAAGGCCACCTTGCAGTCCGAACCCGCCGCCGGGACCGCGGTGCGAGAGCCACCGACGCCCTCGGGGGCGACCGGCCACGACATCCCCGAGATGAGCCCGTTCGAGGCGGTCAGCTTCTTCTTCGACCAGGCGGCGGCGCACATCGACCTCGCCCAGGAGATGCGCGAGGTCCTTCGGAGCTCCTACCGCGAGCTCTCCGTGCAGGTCCCGATCCGAATGGACGACGGCCGCCTCCAGGTCTTCACGGGATATCGGGTCCAGCACAACGGCGCCCGCGGCCCCTACAAGGGAGGGATCCGGTACCACCCCGACGCCGACCTGGACGAGGTTCGGGCGCTCGCCGCCCTCATGACCTGGAAGACGGCCGTGGTCGACATCCCCTACGGCGGAGCGAAGGGCGGCGTCCGCTGCGACCCGGGCGCGATGAGCCTGGGCGAGAAGGAGCGGCTCACCCGGCGGTTCACCGGCATGATCAGCTACGTCCTGGGTGTCAACCGCGACGTGCCGGCACCCGACATGAACACCGACGCCCAAACGATGGCGTGGATGATGGACGCCTACTCCTCTCGATACGGCTACACGCCGGCCATCGTCACGGGAAAGCCCGTCGAGCTGGGCGGCTCCCTCGGACGAGACGCCGCAACGGGCCGTGGGGTCGTGTACTGCCTGCGAGAGGCGGCGAACGACCTGGGCATCGGCCTGCAGGGGGCGACGGTCGCCATCCAGGGCTTCGGGAACGTGGGGTCCTGGACCGCTCGCATAATCGGAGAGCTCGGATGCAAGGTCGTCGCGGTGTCGGATGTGCGCGGCGGCGTTCGTCGTGATGAGGGCCTGGACGTGCAGGCCGTGTACGACCACGTCCGCGACACGCGCTCCGTGGTGGACGCCCCCGGGACGGAATCCATCTCGAACGAGGACCTGCTCGAGCTCGACGTCGACGTGCTTGTTCCCGCCGCGCTCGACCGCGTGATCAACGGGTCGAACGTCGGCCGAGTTCGCGCCCGGGTAATCGTGGAGGCCGCGAACCACCCGGTCACGCCCGCCGCCGACGCCGTGTTGCAGGACCGCGGAGTGACGATAATCCCGGACATCCTCGCGAACGCCGGCGGCGTCACGGTCTCCTACTTCGAGTGGGTCCAGAACATCCAGCAGTTCCGGTGGGATGAGGACCACGTGAACGAGGAGCTCGCCAAGACCATGTCGCGAGCGTGGAAGAACGTCCACGCGAGAACGACTGTCGACGGGATCTCGCTCCGGCTCGCCGCCTTCGCGATCGCGGTCGAGAAGGTGGAGCGTGCCGCCCGGCTCCGTGGCTACGTCTAGTCGCTCACGCCGGTCGGCCGATAAGCGGCCGCCAGCGCCTGCGGGGCCGGCCGAAGCCGAAGCCCGATCGCGGGTCGAGGTGCGGCCCAACGGCCCGTACCATGTGACCGAAGCTCCACTGGTCCGGATGCGGCCGGTCGTGAATGCCGAGGGCGATCCCGTCGCCTGGGAGCGGGGCCCCGAGATCGAGCACCCTGCCGTCTACGACCTGTGCAGGTGTGGGCGTTCCGCGACGCAACCCTTCTGCGACGGCAGCGAGCCGCGCGATGCCTGGAGCGATTCCGAAGTGGCCGACCGCCGCCCTACGGCGGAGCGCCGGAGGGAGTTCGGCTCCGGGCAGGTGGTTCTCACCGATGACCGATCCCTGTGCTCCGGAGCCCGCTTCTGCCACTTGGGGAACGACAGCGCGTGGACGCTCGCCATGCAGACCGAGGATCCGGAGCGCCGCCTGCTCCTCACCGAGATGGTCGCCCGGTGCCCCTCCGGCCGACTCGAGTACCGCCTCGTGGGGAGCCCCATGCCTGTGGAGGAGGAGCTCTCGCCCGAGATCGCCGTGACGGAGGACGGCCCCCTGTGGGTGCGCGGGGGGATCCCGATCGAGACACCGGACGGATTCCGCTACGAGGTCCGCAACCGGGTCACCCTGTGCAGATGCGGCGCTTCGGGGAACAAGCCCTTCTGCGATGGATCTCACGTGAGGGTGGGGTTCAGGGACGCCGGGGCGCCCAGGGACTAGCGGCGGCGGCGCGACCGCGGCGGGCCCCGGCGGGCCGAGCGCTTCTTGCGTTTCACGGGCGGCGGGGCCTGCGTCGGATCCGGAAGGCCCTGCTGTCCTTGCTGGATGGCCGCGATCACTTCCTTCGCGACCGCGTCCTCGGCCGGACCCGCCCCCAGCATCAGCTGGAACAGGACGCGCTGCTCGAGCTGGTGGATGGTGTCCACGACCGCCCTGCGTTCGCTTCCCCGCACTGACCACGATGCGGCGATTCGGCCCGAGGGGAGCATGTCCACTCGAAGTGGCACGTCGCCGACCTTACCCCGCCAGACGGTCTTGCCAATCTGTTCTTCCAAACCCACTCCTCGTTAACGCCATCCTCGGACCGAGCGCACCTAGGGAACACACCGACCGGAAGAGAATCCGAACGACCACCGGTTCCGAGACAAGCCAGGGTAGCATGCCCTGGCTATGAGGAATCCTTCGTGAGCCTCCCCTTCCGGCCGCCGATCGCTCCCATGGAGGCGAAGACCGTCCCGGCCATTCCCACGGGCGACGGTTGGCAGTACGAGCCGAAGTGGGACGGCTTCCGGGCGGTCTGCTTTCGGGACGGCGAAGATGTGTACATCTCCAGCCGCAAGGAGCTTCCCTTCGTCCGGTACTTCCCCGAGATCGCGGAGGCCGTGCTGACCCTGCCCGTCGAGCACACGGTCGTCGACGGTGAGATCGTCGTCTTCACTCCCGAAGGAGCGGGGCTGGACTTCGACGCGCTTCTGCAGCGGATCCATCCGGCAGCCTCGCGGGTGGCGCGGCTTCGTCGCGAGACGCCGGCCTCCTTCATCGCCTTCGATCTCCTGGCGCTCGAGGACCGGGATCTCCGATCTCGCCCGTTCGCCGAGCGGCGAGGCGCCCTCGAGGACCTCATGGAGCCCACGAGCCCGCCGCTTCACCTCAGCCCGTCCACCCACGATCGCTCGGTCGCCGAGGGCTGGCTCGATGACTTCGTCGTCGCCGGGCTGGACGGCGTGGTGGCCAAGCGCCTCGACGCGCCCTATCGCCCCGGCGAACGGGAGATGCGCAAGGTGAAGCGCCAGCGGACGGCCGACTGCGTTGTAATCGGCTTTCGCTGGGCGAAGGACCAGGAGGGCACGGCGATCGGCTCGCTGCTCCTTGGGCTCTACGATCCAGAAGGTCAGATGTGGCAGGTTGGCTTCACGTCGGGGTTCACCCAGGCGGCACGGAGGGAGCTCGTCGCCGTCCTGGAGCCACATCGGGCCGGGAAGTCGGCCGAGCCGCCGCCTGGCCAGAACGCGGTCAGTCGCTGGAACCGGGAGAAGGACCTCTCCTACGAGCAGCTTCGCCCGGAGCTGGTGTGCGAGGTCGCGTTCGACCAGGTGACCGGTCACCGGATCCGGCACGGCGCGCGGTTCGTCCGGTGGCATCCCGACAAGCCGGCCAGTCAGTGCACCTTCGACCAGCTCCAGGGCGTTGGGGCGGCCGACCTCCAGGCGCTCCTGCGCTGAGGACGGTGCGCGCCCGCTACCGCCGGATGACCGCGCTCCAAGTGGTCTGGTGGTACTCGGCCCCGGGCTCCGCCGGTCTCGACGCCACGTTCCACACGGCGTGGGCCGCGCGTCCGGACGTCGTGACGCCCATGTAGTCGCCGGGGAACTTCCCACCGGCCTCCGCCGCGTAGTCGAGGTTCGTCGGCGGGCCGAGGACGAGCTCGCCGGCGAATGTCGCTCCCCCGTCCTCCGAGTGGATGTAGCGCTCCCCGACGAACTTCGACGGGC
>JACDEY010000187.1 GCA_013816105.1 Actinomycetota bacterium | reverse complement strand
CCATTATCCCGGTTGACGCGCGCACGGCTCGACGGGACAATCTTGGTTGGGGCCGGTGGAGCGACCGGCCCTCCTTTTCGCCTTCTCTGGGGGAAGCGCTTGAACATCGTCGTTTGTGTGAAGCGGGTGCCCGACACCGCCGCCGAGAAGAAGCTCGATCCCAGCGACCATACCCTCGATCGGGAATCGGTCGAGAGCATCCTGAACCCCGTCGACGAGTACGGGGTCGAGGAGGCCCTCCGCCTTCGTGAGGCCCACGGCGGGGAGGTCACGGTCCTCACGATGGGGCCGGCGGGGGCCGAGAAGAACGCCGTACGAAAGGCTCTCGCCCTCGGAGCCGACCGGGGGGTGCTCGTGAAGGACGACGGTCTGGCCGGCTCCGACGCGCTCGCCACGGCATATGTCCTTGCTCTGGCGCTCGCGCAAATGGAGTTCGACCTCGTGATCCTGGGATCGGAATCAACGGACGCGCGGACCTCTCTCGTGCCTCAGGCGCTCGCACAGCTCCTCGGCCTTCCGGGCATCACCTACGTGAGCAAGGTCGAGGTCGACGGGTCGAAGGTCACCGTCCATCGCGAGCAGGAGGGCGGCTACTGGGTGATCGAGTCGGAGCTTCCGGCCGTCATCTCAGTCGTCAAGGGGATCAACGAGCCCAGGTACGCGACCCTGAAAGGCATCATGTCGGCCAAGCAGAAGCCCCTCGAGGTGCTCTCGGGCGAGGACGCGGGGCTCGATCCCGCCGAAGTGGGATCGGCCGGCTCGAAGACCCGGATCCTTGCGGCCGAGGCCAGGCCGGCGAAGCAGAAGGGGAGGCTAGTGAAGGACGACGGAAACGGCCATGTCGAGCTGGCCGACTTCCTTCAGCAGAACAAGTTCATCTAGGCGAGACGGGGGGAACGGTCGGGGATGGCAGAGCTCTGGACGGTCATCGACCATGAAAGCGGAGACGTCCGAAAGGTCACCGGGGAGATGCTGACGGCGGCGCGCCGCTTCGCGGGCGAGCTCAACCTGGATCCGGCGGCCGTCTTCGTCGGGACCGGCTTCGAGCGCGCCCGCGAACGGATCGGGATGTTTGGCGGTGGGAAGGTCTACATCGCGGAGAGCGAGGAGTTCGACAGCTACCTGCTGCAGCCCCAGATCGACTCGATCGCCTCGCTCGTTGGGGAACGGAAGCCGTCAGTCGTGCTCTTCGCGAGTGTCGCCGACGGCAAGGACGTCGCCTCGGGGGTGGCCTCCAAGGTCGGTACCGGGGTCGTTGCCGACGTCGTGGACCTCGAGGCGCAGACCGATCGCCTCGTCTGCACGAAAGCCGTTTTCGGCGGCGCGACTGTGACGAAGTGCCAGGTGGAGGGCTCGCCTCAGATCATTTGCGTCAAGCCGAACTCCTTCGCTGCCGAGCAGACGCCGGGCGAGGTGGTCGAGGAGCGGGTGGATGTCACCGTCTCGGAGGACGCGAAGCGCGCCCGGATCGTGGAGCGGGTCCAGCAGGAAGCGGGTGGCCGCCCCGCGGTCGAAGAGGCAGCAGTGATCGTGTCGGGGGGCCGGGGGCTGCAGGGCCCCGAGAACTTCCGCATCGTCGAAGACTTGGCGGACGCCCTCGGGGCTGCGGTCGGAGCTTCGCGTGCGGCGGTGGACGCCGGGTGGTATCCGCATCAGAACCAGGTCGGGCAGACCGGCAAGACCGTCAGTCCACAGCTCTATATAGCGGTGGGGATCTCCGGGGCCATCCAGCATCGGGCCGGCATGCAGACCTCCAAGACCATCGTCGCCATCAACAAGGACGGTGAGGCGCCGATCTTTCAGCTCGCCGACTTCGGGCTGGTCGGGGACCTCTTCAAGGTCGTTCCTGCGCTGGCTGACGAGATTCGGAAGCGAAAGGGGACCTGATGGCGGTGGCGATCGACCCGGTCTGTGGGATGGAGGTCGACCCCGTGAACGCCGCGGGGTCCTACGAGTACCGCGGCACGACGTACTACTTCTGTGCCACGGGGTGTCTCCAGGACTTCACCGAGGATCCGGAGAGCTTTCTCCGCGCCTGAGCGGATTCACGGTCATGAGGGCGGCGGTCTCGTGAATCTCCTCGTTCTGGGCGGCACGATCTTCGTCGGCCGGCACCTCGTGGAGGCCGCGGTCTCCCGAGGCCACCGTGTCACGCTGTTCAACCGTGGACGAAACCATCCTGACCTGTTCCCGGACGTGGAGAAGCTTCGTGGGGACCGCGACGGCGATCTGGGTGCGCTTCGGGGGCGGTCCTGGGACGCCGCCGTCGACACGTGCGGGTACCTTCCCCGGGTGGTTCGGGCATCGGCCGATCTCCTGTCCGGGGGTGTGGAGCACTACACCTTCATCTCGAGCTGCTCCGTGTATCCGGAAGGCGCCGTGCCGGACGTGGACGAGGAGTCCCCGGTGCAGGCTCCACCGCCCCAAGGCATCGAGGACGTCGCCGAGCACTACGGGCCGCTCAAGGTCGCCTGCGAGCGGGAGGTTCAAGCTGCAATGCCGGGCCGAGCCCTGCTCATCCGCCCGGGGCTGATCGTCGGTCCGTTCGATCCCTCGAACCGGTTCACCTACTGGGTCCGCCGCATTGCCGCCGGCGGGGACGTCCTCGCTCCAGGAAGGCCGGATCGCGAGGTGCAGGTCATCGACGCGCGCGATCTCGCCGACTGGTTGGTTCGTTTCGTCGAGGGCCGGCGGACGGGCATCTACAACGCCGTCGGCCCGGCCGAGCCGTTGACCATGGCGGCGATGCTCGAGGGCTGCCTGCCGGCCGATGGGGCCGACGTGCGATTGACCTGGGTCGACGAGGAGTTTCTGCTGGCGAACGGGGTCGAGCCATGGACCGAGATGCCGCTCTGGCTCCCGGAAGGAGACCCCGCCAACGACGGTTTCTTCAAGGTGAGGCGCGACAAGGCGATGGCCGAGGGGCTGACCTACCGGCCGCTCGAGGAGACGGCTCGCGACACGCTGGCATGGGAGATCAGTCGGACCGGCCCGTCGAAGGTCGCGCCTTCGGGGCTCGCGCTCGATGCCGGGATGTCGCGGGAACGTGAACGGCAGCTGCTGGACGCGTGGGACGCGCGGGCGAACGTGAGGAAATCCCTCGAGGACTGAGCCAACCGGCCAGGTCGGAAGGGAGAAGGGAGTCTCAGGCGATGGATCTCGGACTCGCGGGAAGGGTCGCCCTCGTGACGGCGGCCTCCAGGGGACTCGGCCGGGCGTCGGCGGCCGCTCTCTCCCGAGAAGGAGCTCGCCTCGTGATCTGCGCCCGCGGCGAGGATGCGCTAGGCGAGGCGGCCGCACAGATGGCCGGAGAGGTTCTGGCAGTCGCCGCCGATGTCACTGCCACCGAGACGCCCCAGCGCCTGGTGGACGCCGCGGTGGAGCGTTTCGGCCGGCTCGACGTCCTGGTGGCGAACGCCGGGGGGCCGCCGCCCGGACGCGCGCTCGAACCGGACGATGCGGCGTTCGAAGCCGCGCTCAACGCGAACCTCATGACGTCCATCCGCCTGGTTCGTTCGGCCGTGCCGCACATGACGACGAACGGCTGGGGCCGCATCTGCCTGATC
>JACDEY010000186.1 GCA_013816105.1 Actinomycetota bacterium | reverse complement strand
GCATGGAGGCGGCGCTCGCCGCGAAGGGCTGGACGCCGGTCCGCGTCACCGCCTACCGCACCCGACTGGCCGCGCGGATGCCCGCGGCGGCAGAGCGTGCACTGAGGGACGGCCCGCTGGACGCGGTGACGTTCACGAGCGCCTCGACCGTGAACGGGTTCCTTAGCATGGCCGGGACGGAGCTCGCGATGGGCGCCGGGCTGGCCTCCGCGAAGCTCGTCTGCATCGGACCCGTCACGGCGCGGACCCTCCGCCGGGCGGGCCTCCCGGTGGCCGCGGTGGCCTCGCCCCATACAATCGAAGGGTTGATCCGGACGCTCGAGCGGACGCTCGGCCGTCCGGGGGAGGAGAGCTCGTAACGTGGCGTTTCCCCAGTCCCGCCCCCGCCGGATGCGGCGCACGGCCGCGCTTCGTTCGCTGATCCGCGAGACGGAGCTCTACCCTCGGCATCTGGTGGCTCCGGTGTTCGTCAAGGAGGGGATCGACGAACCTGTGCCGATCGAGTCGATGCCAGGGCAGCTGCAGCAGACGCTGGAGTCCCTCCGCAAGGAGGCCAGGGAGATCGCGGCGCGAGCGATACCCGCCGTCCTGGTCTTCGGAGTCCCTTCTCGGAAGGATGCCGAGGGGTCCGAGGCGTGGAGCCCCGAGGGGATCTCCCAGCTGGCGCTCCGGGAGCTTCGAGACGAGCTGGGGGGCGACCTGGTCCTCATCGCGGATCTTTGCCTAGACGAGTACACGGATCACGGGCACTGCGGCGTCCTCGCTCTCGACGGATCCGTGGACAACGACCGCACGCTCGAGCGGTACGCAAGAATCGCGGTGGCTCAGGCCGAGGCCGGGGCGGACATGATCGCGCCCTCCGGGATGATGGATGGTCAGGTCGCCGCCGTCCGGTGGGCCCTCGACGATGCCGGGTTCCCGGACACCAGGATCCTCGCCTACGCCGCCAAGTTCGCCTCCACCTTCTACGGCCCGTTCCGAGACGCCGCGGAGTGCGCCCCCCGGTTCGGCGACCGGACGGGATACCAGCTCGATCCGCCGAACGCCGAGGAGGCGGTCCGCGAGGTTCGTGCCGACATCGAGGAGGGAGCGGACATGGTGATGGTGAAGCCCGCGCTTCCGTACCTGGATGTCATTCGTCACGTGAAGGACCGGACCGGGTTTCCCCTCGCCGCTTACAACGTCAGCGGCGAGTACGCCATGCTGCGCGCGGCCGCCGCGAACGGCTGGATCGACGAGCGCCGGGCGACCCTTGAGATCCTCACCGGCATCCGGCGCGCCGGCGCGGACCTCGTCATCACATACTCGGCCAAGGACGCAGCAAACTGGCTAGCTTGAACCGCCGCCCGGTCGAGGGGGCTACCGGCTGATGGTCACGAGCAGGGCGATGAAGATCCCGACGACCATGATCCCGAACAGGATGAAGGCGCTACCGCCCTCCTCGATCGCTCCCAGCATCTCCAGCATCTCTCGCTCCCCGTAGGAAAGCGCGCTTCGCGCGAGGCTCTCAGGCCGGCCCGTACCACGGCGGCGCCGTTCCGCCGGTGAGGATCGACTTGCGCCGGCGCTCCGCCCGGTCCAGCAGCGGCAGGTGCACCAGGAATCCCAGTAACGACGCCACCAGGAAGCCCTTAGAGTAGACGTCCACGTTGCCCTTGTCGTAGTAGACGAAGACGGTGATGGCAGGCCCTCCCTGGGTGAAGAATCCGCGGCCGGCGGCCAGGTGGGTCTTGCCGCCCTCCGCGTTGGTGAAGGCCAGGTCCTCGACGCCGAAGCTGGTGAACTCGACCTCTCCCGCCCCCTCCTCCACGAGCTGCTCGGAGGCCTGCTCGGCCAGGTACTTCTGGATCGCCGTCCTGACCGCGTCGACGGAAGGCCGGCTGTCCTCGTTCGGAAGGGCCCACGGGCGCGCGGGATACCGGGTCGTCTCGCCGAAGCGGGACTCGACGGTGCCCGTTCCCGCGGCGAAGACCTTCCAGTGAGGATCCGTTCCCCTTGGTCCCAGGTCCGGCAGGGTCCCGGGTACCCCGAAGGTCCAGAGGGCCGCAAGGATGATCATCCAACCGAAGAAGGACACCGCCAGGACCAGGTAGCCCATGCGAAGGCCGAACACCGCGGCCAGCAACATGTAGACGCTTCCGATGAACAGCACCACCGCGGTCACCGTGACCCCGATGCCCTTCCAGAACAGGGGCGCGAGCGCGAGCGTGGTCGCCGACCTCATCCCTCGGTCCCTCCCGGAGAAGCCGAAGGGGACGCCGAGGCTCCCGGGGCTGCGGGGTTCTCGCAGATGTTCTGCTCCTCGGGCACCTCCTGGATCGAGAGGATGTAGTCGATCACGTCATTGATCTGCTGATCGTGCATGGCGCCGGCGAACCGGACGCTCCACGACGGCATGTCCGTTCCCGTTCGCCCCTCGGCGATCACCCGAACGAGGTCGTCCAGGCTGGTGATCTGCGGGTGCCCGGTGGCCTCGCCCCCGCAGACCGTACGGAGGTTCGGGACCTGGACGATGTTGCCGTTGTAGACGTTCTGCCCTCCACCCAGTCCCGGCCCGTGGCACCGCTCGCAGTTGAACCCCATGGGGTTCTCCTCGGTGCCGGCCATCGTGATCAGCTTGCCGCGTGCCGCGCTGCGCTCGAGCATCTCCACGGTGTCATCGCGATTGGTCCTCGGCTCGAACAGGAAGACGGTCGGGACCCAGATGGCCATGAACACGATGAAGACCCCGCCCCAGGCGAGCAGGCGTTCGAGGACGGGCTTCTCGAGGTCGGCGTCCGAGGGACCGGGGCGCATTCCGGGAGGGATGTCGGGTCCGGGAGCCGGGCGCCGGCGTCTCGCGGTCAGGAAGGCGAGTGCGACGACGACGACGAGGATCCCCGCGGCGACGCCGATCAGCACCGCCCGCCCGGCGCTCACCTGCCCTAGCAGCACGCTCATCGCGCGGACCGCAACGAGCTCATCCGCCGACGCAGAACGGCCCCTCGGGCCGCTGGGAGGTGGTGTCGGTCCCGCGCGGGGGACCGGGGACGATAAGGGAGGTGTCGACCCGGACGCGGCCTCCCGAGACGGACAGGGCGAAGCGCTCCAGCCCGCTCGGCGCCGGTCCCAGCTCGTACTCCCCGGCGTTGTTGTACTTGGAGCCGTGGCACGGGCACTCGAACCACTGGCTCTGCTGGCAAAACGGCACGCGGCAGCCCAGGTGGACGCACTTCTGGTAGAGGGCCATCAGGCCCTCCTGCGTGAGCCCGGCGTAGGTGGAGTCCGCCCCGTTCCCGTTGTAGGCGACGATGTAGAAGCGGCCCGCGCCGTAGTAGAAGGGCTGGCGGCTCTGCTCGATGGAGTTTCGGATGTCGTTCACGTCCCCGACGTCGATGACCGAGCCGAAGCCCCCCTTGATGCTCGGCCACAGGAAGGCCAGGGTGGCGCCACCGAACTGTGCCGCGAACACCGCGAGGGAAGCGAGCAGGCCTCCGCGGAAGAAGTCGCGCCTCGAGATGACGGTCCTCGACCTACCACCGCCCGCTGCGGCCGCCGCGGGCTGCGTGGTCGTGGCCGCTCCGGGACGACC
>JACDEY010000185.1 GCA_013816105.1 Actinomycetota bacterium | reverse complement strand
TCCCCGAACTGCGCCTCCCAACACACGAGCGCGTCCTTCGCCACGACGGAGACCCCATACTCGAACCCCAGGGCGGCGAACTCGTTGAGCGGGCTGTCGTAGATGAGGAACGGCGCCTGGTCCTCCGCCAGGTGCGCGAGCGGGAAGAACCGGCGCTCGGTTCGGTAGTCCACCAGGACGGCATGTCGCTGGCTGAAAGTTCCCCGCCGCGAGTCCTGGCCGGTGACCCGCACGGGCGTTCCTTCGAGCACCAGCGAGCCGAAGGCGAGGGCCTCTCCGAGGGCCCAGTCCGCAGTACCCCTTTCGAGCAGATCCCGCCGCCTCTCGAGCTGCTTGGCGAGCTTCGGATGGGGGGTGAAGTCCTCCGGCCACGTTGTCACCGCCCCGAGCACGCGATCGAGCGTTTTCCGGTCCACTCCGGTCTCCACCACAGGCAGGACGCCGAGCGCTTCCCGGGACCTGAGCTCCTCCTCGGGCGGGCTGGGCGCGCTTCCCTTCGTCTCCTCGAACGCCTGCTCGAGGCGTGCGCGGTAGTCCGCGAGCGCCGCCTCCGCGTCCTCCATGGTGATGTCGCCGCGATTGACCAACCGCTCCATGTACAGCTTTCGGACCGAGCGGCGGGCGTCGATGTTCGCGTACATCTGGGGCTGGGTGTAGCTCGGGTCATCCGCCTCGTTGTGCCCGTAGCGCCGGTAGCAGACCAGGTCGACGACGACGTCCTTGCGGTAGGCCTGGCGGAAGCCGTAGGCCAGCCGAGCGACCCACGCGCACGCCTCCGGATCGTCGCCATTCACATGGAAGATGGGGGCCTGCACCATCTTGGCGATGTCGGTCGCATAGACGCTAGAGCGCCCCCGGACGGCCGGCGTCGTGAACCCGAGCTGGTTGTTGACCACGATGTGGATCGTTCCGCCGGTCTTGAACCCCGGAAGCTGGCTCATCCCGAACGTCTCGGCGACCACCCCCTGGCCGGCGAACGCGGCGTCGCCGTGCAACAGCACCGGCAGGACCTTGACGCGGTCGTCGTCCTGCATCTCGTCCTGGGCCGCCCGCACCATTCCCTCGACCACGGGATCTACGGCCTCCAGGTGGCTCGGGTTCGACGCGAGCTCCACGGTGATGGTCGCCCCGGCCCGGCTGGTGAACTTGCCGGCCGTCCCGAGATGGTATTTGACATCGCCGGAGCCCTGAATGCTGTTGGGGTCGAGGTCGCCCTCGAACTCCCGGAAGACCCGGCCGTAGCTCTTCCCCAGCGCGTTAACCAGGACGTTCAGCCGGCCCCTGTGGGCCATTCCCATGATCACCTGCTGGACACCGGCATCAGCGGCGTCCTCGAACAGCATGTCCAGCATCGGGATTAGGCTCTCCGCGCCCTCCAGGCTGAAGCGCTTGTGCCCCACGTACTTCGAGTGCAGGAACCGCTCGAAGCCCTCGGCCGCGTTGAGCCGCCCCAGGATGTGCTTCTGGTCCTCGGAGGACAGCTCCCGATCGACCCCCTCGACCCGTTCCTGGATCCAGCGCCGCTGGTCCGGCTCCTGGATGTGCATGAACTCCAGACCGACCGTCCCGCAGTAGGCATCTCGGAGCAGGTCCAGAACCTGCCGAAGCTTCTGACGGCGGGCCCCGGGCAGGTCGTCCACGAAGAACTCCCGGTCGAGGTCCCACACGCTCAGCCCGTGGTAGGCGGGATCGAGCTCCTTGTGGCTGAGGACCTTCTTCGTCTGCAGGGGATCCAGATTGGCGAGCAGATGGCCACGGACGCGGTACATGTTCACCAAGCGCAGAACGTGCGCCTGCTTCTCCATGTGCCCGTCGTCGCCGACCTGGCCGAGCTCTGCCGCACGGTCGGCGGTCCAGCGCACAGGTTCGTACGGCAGAGAAAGGCTCGCGAAGACCTCGTCGTAGAAGTCGTGGGCGCCGAGGAGCAGCGCCTCCGCCTCTGCCAGGAACTCCCCGCTCTGGGCTCCCTGGATGACCCGGTGGTCGTAGGTGCTCGTGACCCCGATGGTCTTGCCCACGCCAAGGCTTGCGAGAGCTTCGGGGTCCGCCCCCTGGAACTCGGTGGGGTAGTCGATCCTCCCGGTCGCCACGATTAGCCCCTGCCCCGGCATCAGCCGAGGCACCGAGAGCTGCGTGCCGATCGTGCCCGGGTTGGTCAGCGTGACCGTGGTCTGAGCGAAGTCGTCGGGGCTGAGCTTGTTGCTCCGGACCTTCCGGATCACGTCCTCGTAGGCCGCCCAGAAGCCGGCGAAGTCCATCTCGCTGGCTCCCTTGATGTTCGGGACCAGTAGCGACCGAGTCCCGTCGCCGCGCTCCACGTCGACGGCGAGGCCGAGGTTGACCGTCTCGGAACGGACCACATGGGGCCGCCCGTCGATCTCCCGGTAGCTCGACTTCATCGCCGGAATCGCCTCAAGGGCCCGGACGACGGCCCAGCCGATGAGGTGCGTGAAGCTCACCTTTCCGCCCCCGCCCGCCGCGAGGAAGCGATTGAGGACGCGCCGGTTCTCCTCGAGCAGCTTCGCCGGGACGAAGCGGAAGGACGTCGCGGTGGGGATGGCGAGCGAGGCGGCCATGTTCTGGGCGATCCTGGCGCCGGCGCCCCTCAGCGGAGTGGCGTCGATCGGAGCGGCCGAGGCCGTCGGCGGCGGCGGGGCTGGTTCACGGCGAGCGGTTGGGTCCGGCCCGGGCTCTCGGAGCACCGGCCCGGCCGCGGCCTCGGGAGGCGTCGACGCCCCATCTCCCAGCTTCGGTTTGAAGTCCTCGAAGAACTCGCGCCAGCCCTCTGTCACGGAGGCCGGATCGTCCTGGTACTGGCGATACATCTCGTCGATGAGCCACATGTTCGGGCCGAGGGCCGAGGGGTCGATGCGCGTGGACTCTGTCATGCGCGGTGTGGCACTCCTTCTGTCTCGCGGTCGCCTTTCGCGTCCGACTCTATTGTCGTCCTCCCCGGCAAGCCGCTGCGCGCCTCACTGGTCTCGTCACCGAAGAGCCGTCATCCGGGCCTCCGGCTCCGGAGGTACTCGACGGTGGCCTTCAGCCCTTCGGCCAGCTTCGTCCAGGGCTTCCAGCCAAGCTCCTTCGCCGCGAGCTGGACATCCAGGGCGCTCCGGCGCACCTCGCCGCCGCGGGGGGGTCCGAACATGGGCTTTCCCCGATATCCGGTGATCCTGGCGAGCACGCGGTAGATGTCGTTGACGCTGCTCTCGATTCCGGTGCCAACGTTCAGGAGCATCCCCGAGCCTTGATCCGCCGATAGGGCGAACGCGTGGTCCGTGTCCTCGACGAAGACGTAGTCGCGGGTCTGGGAGCCGTCGCCGAAGACCGTCGGCGTCTCGCCCTCGAGCATGAGGCCGCTGAAGATGGAGACGACGCCGGCCTCCCCGTGGGGGTCCTGGCGGGGGCCGTACACGTTCGCGAGAGCGAGCGCCGTGTAATCGACGCCCCGGGAACGCCGGAAGTAGCTGAGATAGTCCTCCGCCGCCTTCTTCGAGACCCCGTAGGGTGAGTCCGGCCGCGATCCCCTTCGGGCCGTCTCCTTCACCGGAAGCGTTCTTGGCTCCCCGTAG
>JACDEY010000184.1 GCA_013816105.1 Actinomycetota bacterium | reverse complement strand
GAGCGGGGCTCGCGCCGACTGGCCGACTTGGAGGAGCCGGCCCGATGAGCCGCACCTGCACCGTGTGCCAGCATCCCCAGCGCCCGGCCATCGACGCCCAACTCGTCGCGGGTGCCGGATACCGGGACATAGCGGGACGCTTTGCACTCTCGAAGAGCGCGGTTGAGCAGCGCCGCGCCGAGCACCTCCCCGCCGGCTTCGGCCTCGCCTTCCGAGGCGGCCTCCCCGACCCCCTCCACGGCTCTGCCGCCGGGAGAGAATCCCATCAAGCGCGTGATCTTCGTGGTGAAGGAGAACCGCAGCTTCGACAACTACTTCGGTAGGTACCCGGGCGCTGACGGGGCCACGGAGGGCCCGAGATCGGACGGCACGACGATCCCGCTCGTCGAGGCCGTGGACGTCCAGCCCTTCGACCTCGGGCACGACTTCCGAGCAGGGCTGCTCGCCATCAACGGCGGGAAGATGAACGGCTTCGACAAGATCAACGCGGCGACCGGCAAGCCGTCCGACGCGATCGCGGGCTACTCCGCGTTCACCCGGGAGGGGATGCCCAACTACTGGGCGTACGCGGATCGATTCGTCCTGTCCGATCATTTCTTCACCTCGATGTACGGACCGACCTTCCCGGAGCACCTCTACGTCATCGCGGCGCAGTCCAACGGGATCGTGGGCAACAAGCTGACCGCCGATCACGAGGGCGGCTACTGCGACGACCCCACGGAGTTCGCGCCTCGCTTCCGCCCGGGGCTGACCGCTCAGGAGGAGCAGCGGATCATGGACCTCGAGCGGCCCAAGGACGGGTTCGACCGCGAAGACCTGGTGGAGATCACCCAGTACTGGGAGCAGATCCGGAGCTGCTTCGACATCCCGGTGCTGCCCGACCTGCTCGAGGAGGCGGGGATCAGCTGGAAGTACTACGCGCACGACAACGTCTGGATGAACGGGATGCAGGCCATTAGGCACGTTCGCTTCGGCCCGATGTGGAACAAGGTGCAGGAACCCGACCAGTTCCTCGTCGATGTGAAGGCGGGGGAGCTTCCCGAGGTTTCCTGGCTGATCCCGCCGGAGCCCTACAACGAGCACCCCGGCGCAGGCAAGAGCGTCTGCGCCGGTGAGAACTGGTTCGTCGAGCAGGTGAACGCCGTGATGCAGAGCAAGTACTGGAAGGAGACGGCGATCGTCGTGGTCTGGGACGACTTCGGCGGGTTCTACGACCACGTGCTGCCACCCCAGTACGACATCATGGGCCTTGGGCCCCGTACGCCGGCATTGATCATCTCGCCGTGGACCCGGCGGGGGTCCAACCCCGACGGCGGCTACGTGGACGACAACGTCTATGAGTTCTCCTCCGTGCTCGCCTTCATCGAGGACCTGCACGGCCTCGAGCCCCTCACCGAGCGCGACGCCCAGGCCGACCCCCTGAGCGGAGCTTTCGACTTCAGCGCGCAGCCCCGCATGGAGAAGCTCATCCTGCCGCTGCGCGACGACTGCCCGTACGGCTAGCGTTCGCGCCCACCATGCGAGGACGGCGGGAAGAGCGGAAACGAAGAGATAACGCGAAACGCGGCCCGGCCGCGTTGACGCTCACGTGCGCACTCTGGGCGGCCGCGTGTGGGGGCGGGGCCCGCGAGCCGGAAGCGTCGCCGACGCCGGATGAGAGAACGGCGGTAGAGGCGGCGGTCCGCGGCTACTTTGGCGCCATCGCGGACGACGACCACGGCGGGAAGGTCCGCTTCAGCTCGGGAGAGCTCAATGTCCTCGCGGACTGGGAGCTCATGGTCAGCCTCTCGTTCGGGAGCGCCCTGGCGGAGCTCCAGATCGATCGGCTCGAGATCGAGGAGATCCGCGCGGACAGCGCCACGGCCGACTTCTCCGCCGAACTCCGTCTCTCGGGGTTCCAGGCGGATCCCCCGACCGTCTTCTCCGGCCCCATCACCCTCGCTCGCGAGCCCGAGGGGTGGAAGGTCGTCGACTACTTACGCGATGGACGCCCGCAGAGCGCATCGATACATACCGACGTTCGGGGCGGACAGGAGCGGGGTGGCGTAACCGTCGAGGTGCGCGGCGTGCACCTCCAGGCGAACGCCATCTTGGTCGTCCTGGAGGCTACGAACACGACGAGCGAGGCGTTCACACTGGTGCCGGCCTCCATCGTCGCGGAGGACGGCCGGCACCTCGAGTTCGGGGAGCCCAGCGCGACACAGCGGGCCGTGCTGCCGAGCTCTCCGCTCGTGACCTACGTCTACTGGAGCGGACGCAGCCTTCCGGAGGACACGACTTCGTTCCGGCTTCTCCTCGACTTCACCGGCCCCTCGGGGGGCCTTTCGTTCGACATCCCGGTCGAGCTGCTGGATTAGCTCGGCCCTCAGACGCCGGGGATGTCCGGCTTCGGCTTGGCCAGGTCGGTACGGAGAGGACGCGGCGCGGGGGGCCTTGGTCGCTGCGAGAAGTCGAAGTTGTAGGACAGGTCCGTCGCCATCCGGTCCCGGTCGGTCAGGGAGGGAAGGTCCCAGTTCCGCTGGATGAACTTGAGGATCGAGGAGAACTCGCCGAGCTCGTGATCGACGTGTCCGGGACGGGCGTAAGGCGAGATCGTCAGCAGCGGAACGCGGATGCCCAGGCCGAAGCGGTCCACCTGCGGGGGGAAGACGTGATCGTAGAACCCGCCCGCCTCGTCGTAGGTGTGGAAGATCGCCGTGGTCCTCCAAATCTCGCTCTCCATGATCGCGTTGATGATCGAGGAGCTCCAGTTCTCGCCGTGGGCGAAGTCGTTGTGCTTCGCCGGGTGCTCGCAGACGGGATAGCGAGGGTGGACCCAGGTGACGGGAGGCAGCCCGTCAACGGCGATGTCGTCGAGGAGCTGGTCCACGGGCCTGATGTGGTCATCCCACATGCTCGTCTCGCGGATGTGGCGGATGGCGGAGTACGGCTGGAAGATGTATCCGTCCTGCTGGTCGGTGGCCCCGTATGAGGCCCAGTCGAGCCCCGCGTCCGAGAGAAGGTCACCCATAGTCTGGAAGTCGAAGCAGGTGCTCACCCGCATCCGCTGCTCCTCCTCGTCCACGAGGATGACGTACTGGCCCTCACCGGCGTCGCACCCCCACGTCTTCGCCTTGCCCGGCAACGGCTGGACGCCTCCCGGGGTGTCGACCGCGCCGCCGGCCGTCGAAGCAATAGACCAGAGGCGGTTCGGGAACGTGGGCCCGAAGTGCGAGGCGAAGAAGTTGTCGGACAGGGCGAACTTCTCGGCCCAGTACCAGTAGTTGGGTAGCTGGTCCCCCTCCATCTGCGTGTGGGCGAGTTGCGTGATCTCCTCGTTGTCGCGGCCGAACCCGTCCATCTGGCCTTCGTTCATGTCCCGCTTGAAGTCCCACGAGTGATGAGGGAGGTCCTTCGGCAGGATCTGGGGCGGTGGCTCGAGAGGGATCGGCTCGCCAAGGAACGTGCCCACGCTCGTCCCCTCGACGCCCGGGAACCCGCCGAACATGTGATCGAAGCTACGGTTCTCCTTCATGATGATGACGACGTGCTTGATCGGCCACCTGGCCACCGGCGGATCGGAGCGAAGGAAAGTCCACCATCCGGCCGTGGCTGC
>JACDEY010000183.1 GCA_013816105.1 Actinomycetota bacterium | reverse complement strand
GTGCAGCGGTCGCCCTCGCCCCATCCCCACCTTCCGAGCGCCGTGCGAAACCATCCGAGCTGGTCCTTCCTCATCGTCATCGCCCTGTCGGCTGTGGCCCTGTTCGCCGCGACGGGCCTGTTCCGTCCGGAGTCCGCGCCGAGTCCCGAGGCCTCAGTGGAGGCGGGGGCCATCCAAGTGCTACCTCCGAAGGTCACGGTGGCGCTGAAGGCCCTCGAGCCGGTCACGGTCGTGGTCACCGTGGACGGTGAGACGCGGGCGTATCTCCTGGAGCAGGACGAGGCGATCTCGTTCGAGGGGGAGGTGGGGATCGAGGTCCAGATCGCCCGTGGCGGCGTGGCGGAGCTGACCGTGAACGGGCAGTCGATGGGGGCCCTCGGGGAGCCCGACGCCGTGTTCCGGGCGTCGTTCCGGCCGCCCGAATCGGAGGCTTCGCCATCCGACGTCAGCACCTGATCCTCGGCCTCGGCTGGCCGAATCTCATCTCCGTCGGCCGGATCCTCCTCGTCCCCCTGCTGGTCGCGCTCGTCCTTTCCGAGGATCGCGGGGCAGCGTACGCGGCCGCGGCCATCTTCCTGGCGGGGGCCCTGAGCGACGGCCTGGACGGGTACCTCGCGCGACGCTACGGCACGAGAACCCGTACAGGAGAGTGGCTCGACCCGCTGGCCGACAAGGTGTTCGTCGCGGCGCCCCTCGTGGCGCTCAGCGCTCTCGGGCGGTTTCCCGTGTGGGTGGCCGTCGTAATCCTCGTTCGTGAGGTCGGGGTCACGCTCCTGCGGACGATGCTGGGAAGGCGAGGGATCGCCATGCCGGCCTCGAACCTGGCGAAGTGGAAGACGAGCTTTCAGCTCGTGGCGATCACGCTCTACCTGCTACCCCTTGCTTCCGGGTGGACTCCGGTCAGACTGGGGGTCCTGACCGTCGCCCTCGGGCTCACGATCTGGACGGGAATCGACTACCTGATCCGGGCGATGAGGTTCCGCGGGGTCGCCCCAGCGCCTTACGAAGAGAAGCGACTATGAGGGCCGAGATCCTTGGCGTGGGCACCGAGATCCTGCTCGGGCAGATCTGCAACAACAACGCGCAGTGGATGTCAGAACGCCTGGCGGAGATCGGCATCGACGTGCTGCATCACCAGGCGGTCGGCGACAACGAGGAGAGAATCGCCGCCGCGTTCCGGCTGGCGCTCTCGAGGGCGGAGATCGTCCTTTCCACTGGAGGTCTCGGGCCCACGCAGGACGACATTACCCGGGAGGGTATCGCTCGCGCCCTCGGAGTTCGGCTCGTCCGTCACCCGGAGATCGAGTCGTTCCTCCGCGAGAAGTACCGGCAGCTCGGACGCTCCATGCCGGAGTCGAACCTGCAGCAATGCGACGTCCCGGAGGGAGCTCGGTACCTTCTTCCCGATCGAGGAACCGCTCCGGGGCTCATCTTCGAGCGGGACGGCAAGCGCGTTTACGCGGTGGCGGGGGTGCCGGCCGAGATGCGAGAGATGATGACGGGCTCGATCCTGCCGGAGCTCGCGGATCTCGCCGGCCCGGCGACGCTCGTGTCACGTGTCCTTCGAGTGACCGGCCTCGCGGAGGCCCGGGTGTCGGAGATCCTGGACGACCTGTTCCGAGCCTCCGCCAACCCGAGCGTCGCCTACCTGGCGTCCTCGGGGGAGGTGAAGGTGCGCCTGACTGCCAAGGCGTCCAGCCGGGGAGAGGCGGAGGAGCTGATCCGGCCCGTCGCGGAGGAGGTCGCGGGGCGTCTCGGCGCCCACGTCTTCACGACGGGTGACGAGGAGCTCGAACAGGTGGTGGGGCGCGACCTCAAGGCCCACGGATGGACCGTGGCGTGCGCCGAGTCCCTCACTGGAGGAAGCCTGGGCGTGCGGCTTTCACTCGCCCCGGGCGCGTCGGCCTACTTCAAGGGCTCGGCCGTCTGCTACACGCCCGAGTCGAAGCATCAGGTCCTCGGCGTGGCCCGGGAGACGATAGAGCGCGTGGGGGTCGTGAGCGAGGAGTGCGCTCGCGAGATGGCAAGGGGGGCCCGGGAGATATTCGGCGCTGACATCGGACTGGCGCTCACCGGCGTCGCGGGGCCGGAGCCGCACGACGGCAAGCCGGCCGGGACGGTGTGCGTCGCGCTGTCGGCCGAGGGGGCGGAGGAGTCCTCGTCGTTTCGTGCCCCCGGGGATCGCGACCAGGTGCGCCGGTGGTCCGAGCAGTCGGCCCTCGACACGCTGCGACGGTTCCTGGGCCGACGTTCCTGAGGGATGCCGTCAACGACGCGGACGCCGTCGGAGGGGAAGCCCCTGCGGCTCTTCGTGGCGATCGACCTCCCCGAGGACGTGAAGGGCTGGCTCGACGAGGTCATGGCGTCCTTTCGCCGGCCCGTCCCCGGCGTTCGCTGGACCCGCGTCGAGGGATGGCACGCGACGCTGAAGTTCCTGGGAAGGACTCCCCCCGGCATCCTGGAGGACGTCCGCATCGCGGTCGCGTCTGTCGCCGCCAGGACAAGGGCCTTCGAGACCAGTCTCACCGCCGTCGGCGCGTTCCCGACGCCCCGCCGAGCGAGGGTTCTCTGGGTCGGGCTCGCGGACGAGGAGCGCCGGCTCGCCCGAATCTCGAAGTCGCTCGACGAGGCACTCGCCCCACGCTTCGTGGCCGAGAAGCGGGAGCCGAAGCCGCACCTCACCCTCGCTCGCCTCGATCCCCCACGAGACGTCCGGGAGCTCATTCCCTCTGTCCTGAAGGCGCGGACCCATTCCGCGTCCTTCCCGGTCGATCGGCTGATTCTGTACACGAGCCACCTCTCCCCCCGGGGGGGGAGCTACGAGGCGCTCGATCGATCGAGCCTGGGTCCGCGCGGCTGAGGAAGAAGAAAGAGGCTCTGATCCTTGATCCCGAACATACGTTCGGATATGATCGCCGCCATGGACCGCAGAACGACATGGGTGTAATTTATGTCGGACCCCCGCTCTAGAGTCCGTTCGACAAGAGGAGTCGCCGGGCATCCCCCGAGGCGGGATTCGCGTGGCGGCACGGCGCGGTGGGTCGAGGAGGTTCCGGGGATGGATCGAGACAAGATGCTGGAAGTGACGCTGACGCAGATCGAGCGGCAGTTCGGGAAAGGGGCCGTCATGCGGCTTGGCGAGCATCCCGCCGGCCAGGGGGTCTCCGTCATCCCGACCGGCTCGCTGGCCCTGGACGTGGCGCTCGGGATCGGAGGCATCCCACGCGGGCGGATCGTCGAAGTCTACGGTCCCGAGGGCTCCGGGAAGACCACGGTTTGCCTGCACATCATCGCGGAGGCGCAGCAGCAGGGCGGCATCGCCATTTTCATCGACGCCGAGCATGCCCTGGACCCGGATTACGCCAAGGCACTGGGTGTGGACACCGACGCCCTCCTGGTCTCCCAGCCCGACACCGGTGAGCAGGCCCTCGAGATCACCGACATGCTGGTCCGCTCCGGTGCACTCGACATCGTCGTCATCGACTCGGTCGCCGCGCTCGTGCCGCGCGCCGAGATCGAGGGCGAGATGGGCGACAGCCACGTCGGCCTGCAGGCGCGGCTGATGAGCCAGGCGCTGCGCAAGATGACCGGCGCGCTGGCAA
>JACDEY010000182.1 GCA_013816105.1 Actinomycetota bacterium | reverse complement strand
GTGCAGATCCGTTCCGATGCAGGTTCGGGCGACGGCGACCCGGGCGGCCGATCGGGCGCGCGCACGGCGGTGGGTGGACCGCCGGGAACCGGGGGCGCTTCGCCGGCAACGGGTTCGGAGTCTCCATCGCCATCGGCGACGCCGACCGACGTTGCGCCCGTCCCGGAGACGCTTCCCGGCGGTGGAACGCAGATCTTCCCGTACTACCGCGTGGTGGCCCACTACGGGTCGCCCGTGAGCGAGCGCCTCGGACTCCTCGGCGTCGGAAGCCCCGACGCCGCGGCGGCGGAGGTTCTGGCCCGCACCGAGGAGTACACGGGTGAGGGGCTCCGTCCTGTCCTGCCCGCCATGCACCTCATCGCAACGCTCGCTTCCGACGCCCCGGGGAACGAAGGCCTCTACAACTTCCGGCTGAGCGAGGAGGACCTCCTCGCCTACGCGGAAGCGTCGCGCGATGCCGGAGCGCTCCTCATCCTGGACATCCAGCCGGGTCGCGCCGACTTTCTCTCTGAGGTTCAGCGGTACGAGGAACTGCTCCTTCAGCCGCACGTTGGCATCGCCCTGGATCCCGAGTGGCACGTCGACGAGGACGAGGCTCCGGGAGACGTGGTCGGCACGGTGGACGCCGCGGAGATCCGAGAGGTGGCCGAGTACCTCGCGCGTATCATCCGCGAACACGCCCTGCCGCAGAAGCTATTCATCGTCCACCAGTTTCGGGACTCGATGATCACGAACAGGGACGCGATCCTCACCCCTCCCGAGCTGGCGCTCGTGATCGACATCGACGGCGTGGGCCCTCGTTCCATCAAGCTGCCCAAGTACGACGAGCTCACGGCGGGCATCGACCGCTACTACGTGGGGATCAAGCTCTACACGAACAGCGAGACCGATATCCTGCAGCCGGACGAAGTGCTCGATCTCCTGCCGCGGCCGGACGTCGTCATCTATCAGTAGCCCGCCCGGGCGGGCGCCTAGGAAGAGGGAGGAGGGGCACATGCGAGCGGTCGACGGGCCCTGCGGTCATCGGCTGGAGGCCGAGGACGACCAAGCGCTCTTCCGCGCGTTCCGCGATCACGCGGATCAGGACCATCCCGAGATGGGACTCTCGGACGATCAGATCCGGGACATGATCATCCAAGAGGCGGAGGAAACGGATCTGCCTTCGGGGCCGTCCTGAGCGAACCGAATCCCTACAGCTCCGGCACCGGCCAACCCGGCGGATGGATCAGATACGCCGTTCCGCCCGAGTGCTCCAGCCACAGGGACTCGAGCTCCTCCCGCAGGTAGGTCCGCTGCACGCTGTCGTCGCTGGGGGCAGCGGGGTCGTTCACGATCGGGTTGCCCACGGCATCGAATCCCGCCAGGACCGCGAGGTGACCGTCGCTCGAGGGGATCGGCGCCCCGGTCAGATCGTTCTTCTTCCACGCGTAGCTGATGACAACGGGGACACCCGCGGCGATCCATTCTTCGGCGTCGGCCATGCTCGTGAAGCGGGCCACCACCCCATCTAGACCATGCGTGCCTGCATACGCCGTGTTGAACGGCCAGTTCCCGTGCCCGTCGTAGAGCCAGTCGAAGACGCCCTCCACCGCTGCCCGTACGCGCGGCTCGCACGGCCCCGAATAGTTCTCCCAGTAGGCGAGGACCATCGAGGTCGACGTTGGGCTACACCACACCTCGCCGCCGTCCGGGTAGACCATCTGCGAACACTCGGGCACCGGAAGGACGCGATTCCACAGAGATGGATCTCCCGGAACCAGGTTCTCCGGCCTGACCGCGCTGGTCGAGACGGCGACCGCCGCGGTCTGCACGCCCGAGACCGCGTTCGCATCCTCTGTGAACAGCCGCAGCTTCAGCTGGAAGGCGACGGCCGAGATCTTCTTCCCGGTGAGTATCAGGGTGTCGACGGCGACGAACCCGTCCCCGTCGCCCTGCAGGTTCACCGAGTGGCGCTCGACCGTCGATCCGTCTGCCGCCCAAACGCCCAGGTTGTAGAACTTCGTCCAGCGGTTGCCAAGCCGCGCGCGAATCTGCGTCTCCACCCACGTGCCTGCGGGCGTGGAGGCGTTCCAGGACGCGATGGCCTCACGGAAGCCAAACGCGGTCCTCGTTTCCGGCGACACGGCCTCACCGACCAGGTAGCTTCCCGCGTTGTAGAAGTCATGTCCGTAGTAGCCACCGGGGGGGTAGGGATCGGTTTCGGAGGACGCGGTCGAGGGGTCGAGGACCAGGCTGCCGTCAGCCCCCAGGATCACGCCGGCGCGCTGCCACCCGGCGAAGCCGCCGTCCCCGCCCCGCCACTCCACGAAGGCCGTTCGGTACGGAGCGCGCCCTGCGCTTGCCGCTGCCGGAAAGACGAGACCCGTCAGAAGGCCGATCATCGTCACGGGCAACAACAGAGTGCGCATCCTCATCGTGAAGCTCCCTTCGAAGGTGGCTCGTGCGACTGGCACCATGCACAGGGCCCGGTCCCCCTGTCAAGGGAACGTCCAACCGGAGCAGGCGGCGTGCCTAGTCGTTCAGGTGCCGGTCGAGCCAATCGAGGATCATCTCGAAGCGCTGGAGACGATGGCGCGGGTTTCCGGAGCGGGTGAGCTCATGGCTCTCCGCGGGGAACCGGATGAGCTCGACATCGCGCTTCAACAGGCGGAGAGTCGTGAAGAGCTGCTCCGCCTGCTCGATGGGGCAGCGGAGGTCCTCCTCCGAGTGGATGATGAGAAGCGGGGTGGTGATGTCCTTCGCGTACGTGATCGGAGACATCCGGACGTAGGACTCGTAGTCCTCGAAGAGGAAGCCTCCGAAGTAGCCCTTGAAGTCCCAGCCGTAATCGCTCGACCCCCACATCGAGACGAGGGAGTTCACCGCGCGTTCGGAGATCGCCGCCCGGAAGCGGTCCGTGTGCCCGATCACCCAGGAGGTCAGGTAGCCGCCGTAGGACCCGCCCATCACCCCGAGCCGGTCCGCGTCGATGAAGTCGAACCGCTTGACGGCCTCGTCGATGACCGCCATCACGTCGTCGTAGTCGACCGACCCCCAACCCGGCCCGCCGTCGACCGGACCCCGGATGGCGCGGCCCCACTCCTCGCTGTAGCCCGAGGACCCTCGAGGGTTCGAAAACACAATCGCGTAGCCGGCGCCCGCGTACACCTGGAGCTCCTCGAAGAAGCGGTTGCCGAACTGCGTGAACGGCCCTCCGTGGATGGCGAGGATGGTCGGATACCGCCTGCCCTCCTCGAAGCCGGCGGGCCGCATGACCCACGCGTCGACCTCGGCCTCGCCCGATGACGAGGCGCTGAATCGCTCCGGTTTCACGAGCTCGCGCCCTTCGCCGAAGGCCTGTCCAACCCGGGTGAGCCGCCGGTCTTCGGCGTAGAGCTCAGCGAGCGAGGTGGGCGTCATGGTGGCGTGCACGAGCTTCCCTTCGCACGAGTCGTAACCAACCACGGTCAGCTCGCCGTCCACGGCCGGCTCTGGTGCGGCCGACCCGTCCGCCGGCACGCGGTACAGGTGGGTGTTCCCGCCGTCCTCGACGGCGAAGAGGAGACGCTGGTCCTCCCAGATGGGCTCCCGCAGCTCGGGGTACGGCCCGCAGGTGCGGTCGAGGCTT
>JACDEY010000024.1 GCA_013816105.1 Actinomycetota bacterium | reverse complement strand
GGCCCGGGCGCACTTCGCTCGCCGACTGCTCGACGATACGGACCTGACGATCGCGGACATCTCGTTCGCATCGGGCTTCGGGAGCGTCCGACAGCTCAACCGCGCCTGCCGTGAATTGTTCCGAGCCGCGCCGAGAGAGCTCCGGGCACGACGCCGGTCCACCGACCGGCTGGTCGCCGACGGCGGCCTGGCCCTGCGCCTGCCCTTTCAGCCTCCTCTCGACTGGGAGGCGATGCTCAGCTACTTCGAGGCTCGAGCCATCAACGGCGTCGAGTCCGTTTCAGGAGGCACCTACCAGCGAACCGTCGTCATTGACGGCGACCCCGGTGTGCTCGAGCTGTCATCCGGTGGCCACGATCACCTGTTGCTCCGCGCTCACCTGCCGCACTGGGAGGGCTTGATCCATGTCGCGCAACGCGCTCGGCGCATCTTCAACCTCGACGCGGACATCGAAGCCGCTTCCGAGAAGCTCCAATCGGATCCCATCATCGGCCCGCCCATGATTGCTCGTCCTGGGGTTCGCGTGCCGGGCACCTGGGACCCCTTCGAGACCGGCGTTCGAGCCATCATCGGACAGCAGGTCAGCGTGCGCGGAGCGGGGACGATCACGGCGCGGGTGGTCGAGCGGCACGGCACCGTCGTCCCGGGTCTCCAGGGCCTCGGCCTGACGCACCTCTTCCCGTCACCGGCCGCACTGTCCACGGCCGATCTCGGCGGTCTCGGTCTCACCTCGGCCCGAGCCGCCGCTATCAGAGCGTTCGCACGAGCTGTTGCCGACCAGGCCGTCCGCTTCGACCGAGGAAGCGGGCTCAACCAGTTCATCGAGTCGGTGACGAACATCCCGGGGCTCGGTCCGTGGACCGCCCACTACCTCGCTCTGCGTATCGGCGAATCCGATGCCTTCCCCGCGACCGACCTCGGACTCCGGCGCTCGCTGTCGACCGCTGGGGGGCAGCCGGTGGCGCCACGAGAGGCCGAGAGGGTGGCCGAGTGCTGGCGACCATGGCGCGCCCAGGCCGCCATCCATCTGTGGCTCGGCCTCCAGGAACGTCCTCGAGCTTCACCAGGAGGCGCTGCTGGGCCGCTGGTCAGATGAGCTCGGCAATGCGGATGGCCACGCGCTGGGCCGCCCGGGGATCGACCGACCGGTAGGTCACTGGCTTCCCCAACTCGTCTGCGATGGCTTCCGCGATGACCTCGGGCGTGCTGGTGTCGAAGTCGAGGCACCGCCCGGCCCCGTAGCGCTCCAGCCGGTGCCGAACATGGAAGTTCTGCTCGAAGTGATTGCGTAGCGGGAAGTAGAGGAACGGACGGTTGTTCGCCGTGAGCTCCATCGTCGTGGTGAGCCCGCCCTGGACCACGGCAAGATCGCAGGCGGCGAGGTGCCGATAGAGATCTGGCACGTAGGCCTTGAACTCCATTCCCTCGTGCCTTGGGAGGGTTTGGGGGTCGATCCGGGGGCCGGCTACGACCAGCATCCGGAGCTCCGATACCAAACGCTTGGCCTCGGGGAATGAGGCGATGACCCGGCGCAGGAGATGGCCGCCCACCCCCGACCCTCCCACAGTGACGATGCAGACTCTCTCTCCCGGGGCGTAACCGAGCTCTTCCCGGAGTGATGTCCGGTTGGCGACGCCGGTGGGGTCGAACCCGGTGATGTAGTCCCCGGAGAAGTCGTAGTGCTCTTCGGTCCACTCGCGGATGAGGGGGAGGTTCGGGCCAAAGGCGTCGGGGACGATGTCCTCTGGCGCCCCGACGAAGATGGCCCGATCCCGGATCCGGGGAGACCGGGCGATGTGGGCGATCATCTCGGCGTTGTAGTCGGCGGTGAGGAACGCCTCGCGCTCTCCCCCGTCGGGCATGGGGAGCCACCCCACGAAGTCGGTGAGCCAGGCGTACGCGGACCGTTTCTGCTCCGGGTTCTCGTGCAGGTAGTAGTCGAGCTCCCAGGCCTCGTCTCCGATACACAGGTCGTAGTCCTCTTCGGCGACGAGGTCGTGGATGAGCATGAAGTTGCCCAGCAGGATCTCGTCCATCCGCCGCCACGCCTGGAAGCAGTGAAGGTCGTGCTCGCCCTGCTCAGAGTCGATGTGCTCCACCTCGCTGGCCATCTGGAGCGAGGCCGGATGGATCCGCTCCCCTCGCTCCTCCAGCACCCACCCTGATCTTCCTCCTCGCGGCGATCCTTCTTCGACGCGGATACGACGTCGACGAGGTCTCGCTCGGCGCCATGCTGGTCGCGGTGCTGGGCTGGGTGGCGCTCCTGTTCGGAGGCTGGGTGGGCGGGTCGATCGTCTTCGTCTACGGCATGCGCGTGATCATGGAGCCGAGCACCCCCACCCGCGAAGCGCTGAAGCCGAAGCTTCGATAGACTGCTGGCCCCGTCGTCCTGTCCACCCGTCCAAGGGGAGGTACATCCGTGGTCGCGAAGCTCTCTCGATCCCGCAGCGCCCGCTGGTTTGCCCTGTTCTCGATCTTCGTGTCCCTGGGGCTGATCTGGGGCAGCCAGATCCGGGTAGGCGCCCAGGAACCCGACGAGACCGACCTCGCGAACCGGTCCGCGTTCCTGGCCGACCGACAGCCGGTCGAGGACCTCGCCCCGCTGGGCTTGACACGCTGCCAGGGCGGAATGGCCGGAAACTATCCCTGCAAGCGGGTGGACCTGATGTCGTTCCTGCCCATCTCACAGATCGGCGGCGGAGCGAACACGAACGACCTGTGGGGCTGGACCGACCCGCAGACGGACAAGGAATACGCCATCATCGGGCGCAACACCGGCACCTCCTTCGTCGACATCAGCAGCCCGACGGCTCCCGTCTACCTGGGGAACCTCCCGGCACACTCGGTCGCGTCGCTCTGGCGCGACGTCGACGTCTACAGCGATCACGCCTTCATCGTGAGCGAGGCTTCGAACCACGGAATGCAGATCTTCGACCTGACCCAGCTCCGAAACGTGAACAATCCTCCGGTGACGTTTTCCGAGACCCAGCACTACAACGGCATGAGCAACTCGCACACGATCGACGTGAACGAGGACACGGGCTTCGCCTACGCCGTCGGAACGAACACCTGCCTGGGTGGCCCCCACATCGTCGACGTGCGGAACCCGATGAGGCCCAAGTTCGCCGGATGCTTCCAGGACGACGGCTACACCCACGAGACGCAGTGCGTCCTCTACGATGGTCCCGACGCCACCTACCAGGGTCGCGAGATCTGCTTCGCCGCGAACACCGACTCGCTGACCATCGTCGACGTCACGGACCACGCCGACCCGGCGACGGTCTCCCGGACGACGTACGCGCAGTCCGGCTACACGCATCAGGGATGGCTCACCGAGGACAGCCGGCTTTTCGTCCTGAACGACGAGTTCGACGAGCTGAACTTCGGCCACAACTACAAGACACGCTTCTTCAACGTGGAGGACCTCGACACGCCGTTCGTGGAGTCGTCCTTCATAGGTCCCATCGGCGTCATCGATCACAACCTGTACGTGAAGGGGCAGTACATCTACGAGAGCAACTATCAGGGCGGGCTTCGCATCCTCGCTCCCGGCCCCCGCGAGGTGGCCTTCTTCGACATCTACCCGCAGAGCAACAATGCCGCCTTCAACGGCATGTGGGGCAACTACCCGTTCTTCGAAAGCGGCCTCGTGATCGCGAGCGGCATCGAGCAGGGCCTGTTCGTCCTGAGGCCGAAACTCGCCCGCTCTCCGGGGGGAAGCTGGTAGGGCTTCGCGGGAGACCGATGCGGCTGGATTTCCCCCTCGTCGGTCCCGGCGGGGAGCCCGTAGACCTCTGGCGCACCTTCGTCTCGCACGGGGTGGCGGAGCTTCCTCCCATGCGAGTCGACGAGGAAGCCCGCCTCTTCGAAGTCACGGTCAGCCTCCCGGCGAGCAGGCCGCGGACGGTTCGAATCGCTTCGGGCAGACCGGGCTTCGGTCAGGTCGCGATCCTTGGCCGACCCGTCGGTGCTCGAACGGCGGGAGAAGCGATGAAGGCCGTGGGGCACATCCTGCGTCTGGACGAGGACCTCTCGGCGTTCTACGAGCGGGCGGCCGCCGACCCCGACCTCTCGTGGGTGACCGCGGGGGCTGGCCGGATGATCCGCAGCCAGACGGTCTTCGAGGAGGTCGTGAAGTCCATCTGCACCACGAACTGCGCGTGGGCCGCGACCATCCGGATGGTCACGGCGCTGGTCGAGCACCTGGGAGTCTCGGCGCCGGCCGCTCCGGCGACTGGACCCGCGGGTCGCGCCTTCCCCACCCCGGAGGCGATGGCCGGCGCGGGGCTGGGCTTCTATAGGGACGTCCCCCGGGCGGGCTATCGCGGGGCCTACCTGCTTCATCTGGCCGAGTCGGTCGCGGAGGGGCGGGTCGATCTCGAGATCCTGGGGCGTGCCGGACCCGAGGAGATATCCGACGAGGAGGTCTCGGCCCGCCTGCAGGCTCTTCCGGGCGTGGGCCCGTACGCCGCGGCCCACACGATGATGATGCTCGGGCGCTACTCGCCGCTCATCCTCGACTCCTGGACAAGGCCCACCTACGCGCGGCTCAGGCGTCGCAAGGAGGTCAAGGACTCGGCGATCCTCAGGCGTTTCAGACGCTACGACCGCTACGCCGGCCTCGCGTTCTGGCTGTTCCTCACGCGGGACTGGGTCGAGGAGCCGCCGCCGGCTTGATGCCGCGCTCCTCGAATCGGGTCTATCTGACTGCTACGGCGCGTCCGCCTTCTCCGGTTGCACGTGGGGCTCCTCCCGTGGGGAGCCGCCCCCTTCTCCTTGCCGGAGGACCTCGGCGAAGTGGGGGACGACGTCGGCCGGATCGTCGGTGATGCGAAACAGATCGAGGTCCTCGGCGAAGATCTTCCCCTCCGTCAGCGGGCGGGCCTGCAGCCAGTCGAGCAGCCCCCTCCAGTAGTCCGAGCCGAAAAGGATGAGCGGGAAGTTCCGTACCTTTCCGGTCTGGATGAGAGTGAGCGCCTCGAAGAGCTCGTCCAGCGTCCCGTAGCCGCCCGGGAAGACGACGAACCCCTCCGCGTACTTGACGAACATCGTCTTGCGAACGAAGAAGTACCGGAAGTCGATTCCGAGATCGACGTAGCGGTTCATTCCCTGCTCGAACGGGAGCTCGATGTTGCATCCGATCGACAGCCCCCCGGCCTCCGCACAGCCTCGGTTCGCCGCCTCCATCACACCCGGCCCTCCGCCCGTTATGACCGCGAAACCCGCCTCGGCCAGCGCGCGCCCGACCGCGCGGGCGGCCTCGTACATCGCGTCCGACTCGTCGATGCGTGCCGAGCCGAAGACGCTCGCCGCACGCGGAATGGTCGCGAGCGCGTCGAAGCCGTCCACGAACTCCGAGAGGATCCGCAGGGCCCGCCAGGGGTCGGTGCCGGTGAAGGATGCGTCACGGTGCTGAAGGAAGACCGCGTCCTCGGTCAGCCCCGAGGTGGCTCGGGCCGTGATTCGCCCTCGCCGCGTTCTGTTTCGATCCGTCATGACCGCGAGAGCGGCTCGCGGCGCCTCAGATGACGCCGGTTCCCCAGCAGTGGCTCATCCGCAGCTCGAGGGCCACCTGGCCCGGGGTCGGCTGTTCCCCCAGGAGGCCGAACGCCATCTGGTCCTGCTGGCCGGCTAGGATAGAGCGGCGGTCGGGGTGGACCTGGCCTAGGCGCGCGGACGACCATTCGGGGAACGCATCCACCAGCGCGATGGAGAGCATGGTCGCCCACGAGAAGCTGGGGGCGACGGATTGGCCGTCCGTTAGTCCGCCGGCCGGCGATCCGAAGACGGGCCGCGTGTCGGGCTCGAGGATCCATGGAGGCGTCGAGGCCACCGCGGACCCCGAGAGTCCTCCCGCCAACAACGCTGCCGCGATCACCGTCGACGCGAAGCGCCTGCGCTGCACGTTCGTCTCCCTTCTTGTGCGGGGGCGTCCCGGCATGCTACCCCACCACGTCGACCTTCGGGTTCGCGGCCATCCAGGGTGGAACCTGTTGCGCCGCGAACGTCGGGGCGTCAGGATGCCCGAACCCATCGGAGGAGCTGGCGTGACCGTAATCGAGGTGGACGGGCTTCGAAAGGAGTTCCGGCAGCTTCGCGGCCGGAGTCCCGTCGCGGTCGACAGCCTGGACCTCTCGGTTCCGCAAGGCGGCGTCTTCGGGTTCCTCGGCCCCAACGGCTCGGGCAAGACCACGACGATCCGGTGCCTGCTGGGCCTGGTCAGACCCACGGCGGGGACCTGCCGGCTGCTCGGAGCCGACTCGACGAGCGGCCTCCGGTCGGTGATCCGGAGGGTCGGGTCCATCGTGGAGGCGCCGACTCTCTTCCCCGGCTTCTCCGGCCGCCGGAACCTCCGGCTTCTCGGGCGGCTCGACGGGATCGGGCGCAGGCGCGTCGACGACGTCCTCGAGGTGGTCGGACTGTCCGCGCGAGCCGACCACCGCGTGAAGACCTACTCGCTGGGCATGAAACAACGGCTGGGGATCGCCGCGGCCCTGTTGCGCGATCCCGAGGTCCTCATACTCGACGAGCCGGCAAACGGCCTCGATCCCGCCGGCATCAAGAGTGTTCGGGACCTCCTTCGCCGGCTCGGCGAGGAGGGGAGGACGGTGTTCCTCTCGAGTCACTTCCTGGGGGAGGTCGAGCAGATCTGCGACCGGGTCGCGATCCTTTCCCGCGGCAGGTGCATCGCCTCCGGATCGGTCTCAGACGTGCTGTCGAAGGGGGCCGTCGCCGGCCTCACGGTAAGACTGGAGGATGCGGCCGCCGGCGTCGAGGCGCTGGGCGAGGCGGGGATCGAAGCTTCCCTGGACGCGGATGTGATCCGGGTTCGCACGCCGCCGAGCGACGCCGCCCGAGTGACGAAGGCGCTGGCGGACCGGGGGCTGTACCTGAGCGAGCTCCGGCCCGAGCAGGTGACGCTCGAGAGCGTGTTCCTCGAGCTCACGGGCACCTCGGTCGGAGCGGCCGGCCTCGACGCCCCGCCCCCGCCCCCCGCCCCCCCTCCGCCGCATCCTCCTCCGCCGGAAGAAGGCTGAGCCAACGTGGGGCCGCTCCTGGGAGTCGAGTTCCGGCGCTACCTCGCCAGGCGGACGATGCGCGTATCGATCCTGGGAGCGGTCGCGGCGATCGCGGTCGCCGGCCTCATAACCTTCGTCGTGTCCCAGCGCCCGACGCCCGAGGCCGCGGCGGAGGCTCGGGCGGAGCGCCAGGAGGTCTTCGACGCCTGCGTTCAGGGCGAGCTGGGGATCGACCCGGAGGACCTTCCGCCCGACCAGACCATCGAGGAGGTCTGCGGCCAGGTGGTCAGCGGTCCGGGCTTATCCCAACCACAGTTCGCCCTCTCCAGCCTGCCTGCCGTCTTCGTGGGGACGAGCGTGCCGTTGCTCCTCCTGGCCTGGGTGCTGGCGGCCTCGTTCATCGGGGCGGAGTGGCACGCGGGGACCGTGGCCACCCAGCTCACGTGGGAGCCTCGTCGGCTGCGGGTGTTCCTCGCCAAGGCCCTCGTCGCGATCGTTCTGGCTGCCGTCCTGACCGTGGTGCTTCAGGCCCTCCTCGGGGCGGCCCTCGTCCCCGCGGCCGCCTTCCGTGGATCGACCGAGGGACTGGACGAAGCTTGGCTCCGGGAGGGCCTCGGGGTGCTGCTTCGAGGTGCCGTGATCGCGGCGATCGCCGCCGCCTTCGGTTACTCGATCGCGTCGGTCGCCCGGAACACGGCGGCGTCCATGGGCCTCGGCTTCGGGTACCTGATCATCTTCGAGCAGCTCGTCGCCGGGCTGCGACCCGGATGGCAGCCCTGGCTCCTGGTGCCCAACATCGCGGTCTTCCTCTCGGGGGACTCCAACCTCGGGTTCATCGATCGATCCGTCGGGGAGGCCGGCCTCCTGCTTTGTGCCTACGCCGCCGGTGCGATGGTGATCGCGGCCGCGCTCTTCGTCAGCCGCGACGTCACCTGAAGCCCCCCGGTGCCGCCAGCCCGAGCAAATCGGTGCCCTCATCGAGCAGCTTCCGGGCATCCGGATCGTCAGGCCACGAGGCCGCCCGGTCCAGGACGGCCAGCGCGGCAGGTGTGTCCAGGTCACGATCCAGGGCTCCGTAGAACGCCTCGCGGTCTTCGCTCGTGAACGGGGCCTTCCGCTCGCTCGGCACCAGTCCGGCCTCGCTCCGATCGTCGAACCCTTCCAGAACGTCCTCGTCGAACTCCCAGTCCTCCCTGTAATGGTGGCGAAGGAGGAAACTCCGGATCGTGGTGCCGTCGAAACGCTCGAGGAGGTCGCCAACGAAAACGAGGTTGCCGAGCGACTTGCTCATTTTGGTCCCCTCCTGCGCCACGCTTCCCGTGTGCATCCAGTGGCGAACGAACGGGGCGCCCCCGGGGACACCCTCCGCCTGGGCCAGCTCGCTTTCGTGGTGCGGGTAGACGAGGTCGTCCCCTCCGCCGTGGATGTCGACCGGACTTCCGAGGAGCCGCCGCGCCATGGTCGAGCATTCGATGTGCCACCCCGGCCGGCCTCGTCCCCACGGACTGTCCCACCACGGGTCGTCGGGAGCGGATCGCTGCCACAGGACGAAGTCGAGAGGGTCGTCCTTCTCCGGATCCTCGGGGTGGCCGCCCCGCTCCTCGGCGAGGCGCAGCATCTCCTGCCGGGAAAGCCTGGACAGTCTCCCGTACTGTAAGTCGGCCGCGACCCGAAAGTACACGTTGCCATGGCGCTCGTACGCCAGCCCGGCGGCGACGAGTCGCTCGACCTCCTCGACCATCTCCGGAACGAACTCCGTGGCTCTGGGCGAGACGGTTGGAGGCGTCACGCCGAGGGCGCCCATGTCCTTGGCGAACTTCTCGGTCTCGCGTGCGGCCAGCTCCCGGAAGTCGACACCCCGCTCCCGGGCGACTCGAAGGATGTCGTCGTCGACGTCCGTCACGTTCTGAACGTGCGTCACCTCGGTACCTCCGCGTCGCAGGTACCGGACGAGCACGTCGAAGTGAACGTACGTGAATGCGTGGCCCACGTGGGCGGAGTCGTAGGGCGTGATGCCGCAGACGTAGACGCCCATCCGCGGCCGCGTCTCGACGTCGACGAGCTGCCCCGTCCGTCCGTCGTGTAGCCGCACCGGCTGAGGATACGATGTGCACATGGGTGCGCCGTCGGGGGTCGATCCTCGGTCGGGCGCCCTCGTCGCCTTGCTCGCCCTGCTCACCGCGTGTGGCGGTTCCTCCGGTGTCCCCGCCGATCCCATCTCGGCCCGAGGCACGCTGCCCGTCACGAGTCCCGCTTTCGCCGACGGGGCGATGATGCCGGTTCGCTCGACGTGCGACGGGGAGGAC
>JACDEY010000181.1 GCA_013816105.1 Actinomycetota bacterium | reverse complement strand
GAGCTCATGTTCTTCGCGGCCCTGTTCGCGATGTACTTCACGCTTCGGGCGCAGGCGCCCGAGTGGCCCCCCGCGGGGGTGGACCTCGATCCCTGGCCACCGGCGCTCTTCACGTCGCTGCTCGTGATCTCGAGCGGGACCATGCAGCTCGCCGTTCGCCGCATCCGGGCGGGGAACGTCGCGCGGATGCGCGCGTGGATCTACGTCACCGGGCTGCTCGCGCTCGCGTTCCTCGGTGGGCAGGTCCGGGAGTGGGTCACGGCGGATTTCGAGATCTCCACCTCCGCCTACGGGTCGGCCTTCTACACCATGACGGGCTTTCACGCCCTGCACGTGGCGGCCGGCCTGATCCTGATGATGGTCGTGCTCGAAAGGGCCGCGGCCGGCGCCTACTCCGGCCGGGAGCACGCAGGCGTGGAGGCGGCGACCTACTACTGGCACTTTGTGGACGCGGTCTGGATCGCCATGTTCTCGACCATCTTCCTGCTGGGATAGCCGCGTGCGATCCGCTCGGCGGGCGGGCGTTCGGGGGCTCTCACACGTCCTGGTGGGCCTCGCCCTCTTCGGGGCGGGGGCGGCCTTCCTGGCCGTGGACTCAGGCGTGCCCATCGCCGAGGCCGCGGGGGTGGGAAGCGCCCAGGCGAGCCCCGGACCCGGCACGGACGAGACGACGAGAGAGGGGCAGGTCCTCTACGAGGAGCGGTGCGCGTCGTGTCACGGGGCCGACGCCGCCGGGACGGAAGCGGGACCTCCGATCGTGGGGTTGGGCCCGGCCGCCTACGACTTCCAGCTCTCGACGGGACGGATGCCGCTCGTACAACCCGGGGCACGATCCGTGCGCAAGCCGCCGGCGTTCGACCCCGGCGGGATCGAGGCATTGGTCGCGTACCTGACGTCCCTGGGCGGGGAGGGCGTGCCGATCCCGACGATCGACCCCGCGAGCGGCGACCTATCCGATGGGCAGCGGCTGTTCCAGTCGAACTGCGCGCCCTGCCACGGGGTCGCGGGGAACGGCGGCGCCGTGGGAACCGCCGTCGCCCCGGCCGTGCACGAGGCGACGGCCGTGCAGGCCGCGGAGGCAGTTCGATACGGCCCCGGGACGATGCCCCCGTTCGGTCCCGAGATCCTGTCCGACGATGACCTCGACTCGCTGGTTCGCTACTCGCTGTTCCTGCGGACCGCCGAGGACCCGGGGGGTCTCGGCCTCGGCCGGACCGGCCCGATCGTCGAGGGGTTCGTCGCGCTGCTCGTGGGGCTCGGCGTCACGCTGCTCATCGTTCGGTCCATCGGAAGGACGACGTGAAGCGCCTGCTACGCGGGCTCGCGGCCCTCGTCCTCACCTTGGCCTCCGCCGTGTTCGTCCTGATACGTCGTCTCCTCAGGGGAGGCGGAAGTGGCCGGTCGCTTCGCACGGGTCCGTCGAGGAGCGGCGCCGTCGACGCCGGTGGGCGGCTCGATCCTGTTGTAGAGCGCCGGGCCTCCCGGCGGATAGGTGTGCTGCTCCTGGCGTCCATCGCGGCCGCGCTGGGACTTCTCGTGGTCTATGCGCGGGGAGGCCAGCCCCAGCTCGAGGGGGCGCTTCTCGGGGTGGCCCTGGGCGGTATCGGGATGGCGTTAATCCTCTGGGGGAAGCACCTGTTCCCGGCGGAGGAGGTAACCGGCGACCGGGAACCTCATCCATCGGAACGCGGCGAGCGCGACGCTGCCGAGCGATCCTTCGCCGAGGGAGGGCGACCGGTCGCCCGGCGAGCGTTCCTGGCGCGGCTCCTCATCGGGGCAGCCGGCGCGCTCGGGCTCGCGGCGATCTTTCCGATCCGCTCGCTCGGGCCGAGCCCGGGCACGTCGCTGCTGCGGACGTCGTGGCGCCGGGGCTTTCGGCTGGTGACGGAGGAGGGAGTCCCCATCCGGGCTATCGAGCTGCAGCCGGGAAGCGCCGTGACGGTCTTCCCGGAGGGACACCTCGGCGAGCCGGACTCGGTGGCCGTCGTCGTGAAGGTGGAGCCGGGCCTGCTGCACTTGCCGCCCGACCGTGCCGACTGGGCGCCGGAGGGCAACGTGTGCTACTCGAAGCTTTGCACCCATGCGGGATGTCCCGTCGGCCTGTACTCGGCGGAGACGCATCAGCTCCAATGCCCCTGCCACCAGTCCGCGTTCGACGTAACCGCCGCGGCGGAGCCGGTGTTCGGCCCGGCGGCCCGGCCGCTTCCCCAGCTTCCCATCACCGTCGACGAGAACGGCTACCTCACGGCCGCGGGCGACTTCTCCGACCCCGTCGGGCCCGGCTTCTGGAACCGGGAGGCCGGCATCCCCGACTCGGATTCGAAGGGCTGAGCGATGATCCGGCGCTCGTTCCGCTGGCTGGATGAGCGGCTCGGCGCGTCGAGCTTCGCGCGGCGGTCGCTGGACAAGATCTTCCCCGACCACTGGTCGTTCATGATCGGCGAGATAGCGCTGTACGCCTTCCTGATCCTCATCCTCACCGGCGTGTTCCTCTCCTTCTTCTACGTGCCCGACGTCGCGGTGACTACCTATCGGGGGCCGTACGAGGCTCTCCGGGGACAGGAGGTCTCCCGGGCGTACGATTCGGTGCTCCGCCTGTCGTTCGAGGTTCGCGCGGGAGTGGTCTTCCGGCAGATCCATCACTGGGCCGCGCTCGTCATGATCGGATCGGTCGCCGCCCACGCCGCTCGGGTGTTCTTCACAGGGGCCTTCCGAAAGCCGCGGGACATCAACTGGATGCTCGGCGTGACGCTGCTGATCCTCACGCTCGCCGTGGGGTTCGCCGGCTACTCCCTCCCCGACGATCTCCTGTCAGGCACCGGGCTTCGCATCGCATATTCGATCGCCCTTTCGATCCCGGTCATCGGGACGTGGCTGGCGTTCCTGGTCTTCGGCGGCGAATACCCGGCGCCCGACATCCTGAACCGGCTCTTCGTCATCCATATCTTCATCCTCCCGGCGCTGATCGCCGGCGTGCTGACGGTCCACCTGGCCCTCGTCTGGCACCAGAAGCACACGAACTTCCCCGGGAAGGGGCTGACGGAATCCAGGATCTCGGGCGAGCGGCTGTGGCCCCGCTACGCGTTCAAGTCGGTCGGCCTCTTCTTCGCGCTGCTGGGGATTTTGTCGGCCCTCGGCGGGCTCGCGCAGATCAACCCGGTGTGGCTATACGGCCCCTACCGGCCGAGCGCCGTGAGCGGCGGCTCACAGCCGGACTGGTATCTGGGCTGGCTCGAGGGCGCGCTTCGCCTGTTTCCGAACTGGGAGGTGCGGCTCTTTGGCTACGAGATCCCGAACCCGTTCTTCCCCGCCGTCGCCCTGCCCGGGATCGTGTTCACCATCATGTTCCTGTGGCCGGCGATCGAACGCCGGATCACGGGTGACCGCGCGAGCCACAACCTGCTGCAGTTCCCCCGCGACGTTCCCTGGCGCACCGCGCTCGGGATGGCGGTCCTCACCTTCGTGGTGGTGCTGACGCTCGCGGGCGGCAACGACGTCATCGCGGCGGCCCTGAACGTCTCGGTTGAGGGCATCACGCGCTTCCTCCGGGTGGCCGTCCTCGTACTTCCCCTGGCCGCGTTCGCGCTCACCCATCGGATCGCGTCGCGCCTGAGGGACAGCCGCGAGC